>JBOHQZ010000465.1:0-5459 GCA_050732275.1 bacterium | reverse complement strand
AGCGGCGAAATTTGGGTGAATGGCAAGCGGCGGCATTTTGCGAATCCGGCAGAGGCGATTGCGGCGGGGATTGGCGTCATTTACCAGGATTTCAATCTCGTGTCCGCGCTCTCGGTGGCAGAGAACATTTTGCTCGGCCATCAGCCGCGCCGCTGGAATGAAAAGTCGCCGTTCATTGATTGGAAAAAACTGCGCGCAGAGGCCAACACTTTGCTCGCACAAATCGGCGTTGAATTGCCGCTGCAACAACCCGTCGCACGCCTTAGCGTGGCGCAACGGCAAATGGTGGAGATTGCGAAAGCTTTGCACCACCGTGCCCGCATCATCGCGATGGATGAGCCATCAGCGACTCTGACGGACAAAGAACTGGAGCATTTGTTTGCTCTCATCCGGCGGCTCACAGCAGAAGGCGTTGGCATCATCTATATCTCGCACCGCCTCGAAGAGATCTTTGAAATTGGCAACCGTCTCACCGTTCTTCGTGACGGCAAGTGGGTGATGACGACAGAAGTTGCTAGCACGAACTGCCAGCAACTTGTGCAATGGATGGTTGGCCGTGAACTGAAAGAGGAGACGAGTCATCCACGACAAGAGCAGTGCTCAATGACCAACGAAGTTTTGCGCGTCGAAAATCTTGGCCGCAATGGGGTGCGTGGTGTCAGTTTCAGCGTGCATGCCGGAGAAATTTTCGGATTCGCCGGTTTGGTTGGCTCCGGCCGCACCGAAGTCGCGCGCATGATTTTCGGTGCGGATCGCAAACAAACCGGCTGCATTTTTCTTGACGGCAAAGAAATCAACCCGCGTTCACCGGCCGAGGCCATTCGCCTCGGCATCGGCCTGCTGACGGAAGATCGCAATCTGCAAGGGTTGATCATGGGCTTGAGCGTGCAGGAAAACATCGTGCTCAGCAGCTACGACAAACTGCGCGCGGGTTGGCGCATCAATTGGCGGCAAGCGAAAGCAAGTGCGCAAACGCACGTCGAGCGCTTGCGCATTCGCACACCGTCGTTGGCGCAGAAAGTGGTAAATCTCAGTGGCGGCAATCGCCAAAAAATCGTGCTCGCGCGCTGGCTGGCAACCAATTGCCGCGTACTGATTTTCGACGAGCCGACCTGCGGCATTGATGTCGGCGTCAAATGCGAAATTAACGAGTTGATTCGCAATCTCGCCGCCGAAGGCCGCGCCATCATTGTCATCTCTTCGGACTTGCCGGAGGTGATGGCGCTCGCGGATCGCATCGGGGCGATGTGGGAAGGGCAACTTGTTGGTATTCTCTCGCGACAGGAAGCGACACAGGAGCGGATTATGCATCTGGCGACGGGGCAAGAAATAAGAAAGGTGGCATAACGATCAACGATCCGTGCTCAGCCGAACCGACTTGAAAAAAATCGCCCGAGCCAGACTGGAAGATGCCGAAGTGCTTCTGCAATCCGGAAGATATGACAGCGCCGTCTATCTTTGCGGCTACGCGGTCGAGCTCGCCTTGAAGGCCAGAATCTGTTTGAATCTGAACTGGAATGAGTATCCGGCGTCGAAGGCTGAGTTCCGGAAATATCAGAGCTTCAAAACGCATGAGTTGGATGTTTTGCTTCGCCTTTCGGGCGTCGAGGCGATCATGAAGAATAAATACTTGAACGCATGGTCGGATGTTGCCAGTTGGAATCCTGAGATACGTTATAAGTTGGTCGGCAGCACCTCTTCGCAAGAAGCTCGTGCGATGATTGCAGCAACAAAATTTTTGTTGAGGGAACTATGATTAAACCCATCATCAAACGCGAGAAATTAGCCTCGGTGTTAAACGAAATTACCGCGGAGACGGGCGAGCCCTATTTGTTTGGCTTATTCTTGCGTACTGAAGCGCCAAACGTTTGGGACCTGGTCGTTGCCAGCCCCTGGCTTGAGAAGAACAGAATAAAGGCAATGAGCTATCTTGCCGACAAGGTCAAAGCGTATCTCACCTCGGATGAGCTGCTCTCACTCTCACGCATCGTTATCCTTGAATCTCATTATCCTGTTTTGAAGGCCATCTTCGATGCCATACCTTCAGGAAAAGAGCAAGCCGTATTCCGCAATGAAGATTTTCTCGGCCTTGAAATCAAGCGCGCGTATGTTTTAAAAGCAAAAAGACCTCAAAAGAACGATAAAATGCCGACAAATAAAAAGCCGCGACAGCGAACCGCGCCGGCACGTCGCCGTATAGCGGCGGCATGACAGACCGCAATATGATTCAAAAACAAACGAGAGGGAGTGAGTGAATCAGCTAGCCGCCCGACAATTTCGACTATGCCCGACCGAACGCACGGACATGAAATGGTCCCTGGATTCGCCAAAAAATTTGGGCATTCGACCACTCTTGCAGCCTCTGCAAGATTATGGTCTCCCCGCCTTTTTCATGTTCAAATTTTCACCTTTGTCTTGGGCCTCCAACCACTTCCTCACGCCGGAAAATTTTATCACTGTTGCACAACAAACTTCCATTTCAATTATCCGGACGATTCGGCAAATCCGGACACAAAATTTAGCTCCGGCTTTTTCCGGATAGTATAACCGCGAGAGAGAAATGTCAAGAACACCTCCGTATGGGCCAGTTGATTATCAACCAAAGGAAGCCCAAACCATGTCTAAAACCACCGTCCGCTACAAGCTGCACGTGGTTTCTCACACCCACTGGGATCGCGAGTGGTATAGCCCTTTCCAGCAGTATCGCCAGCGCCTGGTTCGGCTCACCGATCGTCTGCTCGATCTCATGGAGCGCAATTCCGAGTTTCGCTATTTTGTCTTCGACGGCCAGGCGATCATTATCGAGGACTATTTTGCCATTCGTCCGGAGAATCGCGAGCGTTTCAAAACGCTGGTGCAAAGCGGTCGCATCGAAATCGGCCCGTGGTACGTGTTGCCGGATGAATTTTTGGTGAGCGCCGAAGCCTTGATCCGCAACCTGCAAATCGGCCACCGCGTTGCCGGCGAGCACGGCGGCGTGATGAAAGTCGGTTACATGCCGGATTCCTTCGGCCACATCGCGCAGATGCCGCAGATTCTGCGCGGTTTCAACATCGACAATTTTGTTTTCGCGCGCGGCCTCGGCGACGAAGAAGAACGTCTGGGCACCGAGTTCTTGTGGATCGCGCCGGACGGTAATCGCGTGCTCGCTATTTATCAGGTCAATGGTTATTGCAACGGCGCGGCACTCGGCTTCGAAGGTTTGGGCGATCACGCCGGCGATACGCCGCGGCTCGACATGCTCATTGACCGGTTGCATCAGGAGATCGCCAAAATCGGCGGCATGGCCAAGGCCGCCAGCGATAGCACGAAGCATATTCTGATCAACAACGGCTGCGATCACGAAGAGCCGCAGCCGGAATTACCGCGCCTGTTGAACTACGCCAATACCGCGCTCAAAGAGGCCGCGGCCGAGCAAACCACGTTCTCGCGTTTCATCGCCACGCTGCGCCGTTCCGGTTTGTCGTTCCCCAATCACTCCGGTGAGCTGCACGGCAGCAAGCGCCATTATATTCTTCCCGGCGTGCTGTCGTCGCGTGTTTATTTGAAACAACAAAACGATGCATGCGAGACGTTGCTCGCACATCTCGCCGAGCCGCTTGCTACGCTGGCCTGGTTGCGCGCCGGCGTCAATCACGGCGCGGGTTTTCTCAATCATGCGTGGAAAGTGCTCTTGCACAATCATCCGCATGACTCGATCTGCGGGTGCAGCATCGATGCGGTTCACCGTGAAATGCTGCCGCGTTTCGACGAGGCTCGCCAAATTGGCGAAAATGTTGTTGATGCCGCGCTCGAAACGCTGGCACAACGCGTGCGTCGCCCCTCGAGCTCCGCAGATTCTCCGAATTTTATTGTGGCCAATTCTCTGGCCGCCAGCCGCCGTGAAGTGATGCGCACGCTGATAGTTTTACCGCCGGGCCGCGCGACCAAAACGCTTGCCGTCGTGGACGGCAACAATCAGCCGCTGCCCACAGAGGTCGTGAGATCTTGGCCAATTGCTTCGCGTGATGATTATCGTTTGCCGGAAGCGTTTGCGAGACTCGGACAGACGGCGGGAAAACATCCGCTCACGTTTGAAGACAAGCGCGCACAACTCTTGCAAGACCGCGCCAATTATCATCTCGACTCACGCCAAAACGATAAGCCGTGGCAGGTGGCGGAACTGGAATTTCTCACGCCGGAACTGGCGCCGATGAGCTACAGGACTTTTTCCGTGCGTTCACAGGCGCCCGATCAGACCAAACCATCCGCGACCGCGTCCACCCAAGTGCAAGTGAAAGGCACCGTTGTTGAGAATCAATATTTGCGTGCCAAGTTCTATCCGGATGGCAGCTTCGATCTGTTCGACAAAATCGGCAAACGGCAATATCAGCGGTGCCACGTTTTCGAGGATGCCGAAGACGTGGGTGATGAATACGATTATTCACCCGCTCCGAAAAGCCAGGTGATCTGGAGTCGCGGAAAAAATGGCAAGCTCCGCGTCGTGCATCACTCGGCTCTGGCGGCTGAAATCGAAGTGGCCATGCCGCTGCCGCTGCCGGCTGAATTTGCACGCGACTCATCGTCAAAGGCCGGACGGAGCAAGAAGATGGTCCCCTGCCCATTGACCATTCGTTTTTCAATTACCGCCACTTCGCCGTATGTTGCAGTGCGCACCACATTTCAAAACTTGGTGCGCGACCATCGTCTGCGCGTACACGTTCCGGCGCCGATCGCCACCAACGCTTCTCTTGCCGGCCAGCAGTTTTATGTCATCGAGCGCCCGCTCAAAAAATCTACCGGCAAGAATTGGCTGCAACCGCCGAGCTCGACCGAGCCGATGCAGCAATTTTGCGCGGTGGAAGATCGTAAGGGCGGTCTGGCGATTCTCACGCAAGGTTTGTATGAATACGAAGCGCGCCGCGAGGGCAAAGGCACCGCACTCATTCTTACGTTGATGCGCGCCGTTGGTTGGCTCTCACGCGATGATTTGGCCACGCGCCCAAAACATGCCGGCCCGGCCTTTCCCACGCCGGAAGCGCAATGCCAGGGCACGCAGATATTTGATTACGCCATCATGCCCTATAATGGCAATTGGGAGAAAGCCCATTTGCCGATGTGGGCGCAACGTTTTCGCGTACCGCTCTTGGAAAGAGTTTGTCACGGCCCGATTGCGGGAAGCCCGCTGCCGCCGGAGTTTTCGCTCTTTCGCCTCGAGCCGGATTCGCTCGTCATCACCGCCGTCAAAAAATGTGATCAACGTGATACCGTGCTGGTTCGTCTTTATAACGCCTCATCCCAGCGCGTGCGCGGCAAACTCTTTTGGGGCTTGCCTGTCGCCCATGCGTGGAAAGTCAATTTGCTCGAAGAGCGTTTGGAAGAAGTGACGGTTTTTTCCAACTCGCGCGTCGATCTCGACTGCCCGGCTTGGCGCATCGCCACGATCGAATTGGAAATGAGCAAGTCGATGCTGGGGACGT
>JBOHQZ010000464.1:0-5474 GCA_050732275.1 bacterium | reverse complement strand
TCAAGCCGTTCATCGCCTCGCGTTGCGGAAATTGCGTTTTTACTTTTTCATAAATCAAATCGGGAACGGCGGGATTCCAGCTCGAATGCGGCTGGAATTTGAATTCGCAGACGGCTTCGAGCAGCGGCGGGTTTTTGTAGTGTTTGCCCATAACTACCCCTGAGTTGGGAATTCTATTTATAATGATAACGGCACGACAATATCTGAATTTTCCCGTTTTGCACGCGGTAAACCAGGCGATGCTCAAGATCTATTCGTCTTGACCAACAGCCCTGTAAATTGTATCGCAATGGCTCCGGCTTGCCCAACCCCTTAAACGGCTCTTTCGCGATGTCTTTAAAAAGTTTGAAAATTTGTTTCAACGTTTTGGGATTGGAGTGCGCCCAGAATTCCAAATCGTCAAGCGCGTTCGGCGTCAAGACCAAGTTTTGCATTAACCTGCTCCAGAGGAATCAATTGCCCGTTGTCGGCTTGCCGTATCGATTCTTTGAGCCACTTCGCGTTGGCATCGCTTTGCAGGAGGTAAAGCGTTTCCGTCAGCGCGTTGTAATCTTCCAGCCGCAGCAAAACAAAAGAATTCGAATTGTTTTCGATAAAAATCGGCTCGCGATTTTTTCGTGACTTATTGAGAAAAGCCTTCGCATTCTGTTTGAAATTCTTTAACGAAACGGTAAGCATATTGTGTTCCTTGAATCACGCACCATCTGATGAAAAGCCTTTCAATACCCGTCCGGCAACCCCCAATCATTTTGAACTGATATTACAATTTAATTCTTGAGAGCGTCAAATGCAAGGCTGAATTTTCCTCACACCTCCACCTGCACCGTCTTCGTCGTGTCATTCCCCAAAATGTCGATCACCTTGATGACAATCGAGTATGTGCCAAGCTTCTCATACGAATGCGTTGTTTCCAGCACGAAATCGTTCCCCTTTCGCGTGCGGTAGCTTTGCCACTCGTTGTGGAACGTATCGCCTTTGTAATTCCAATCCACGGCCCAGTAGTCAATCCATTGGCTCCAATGCGTGATGGCTTTCACCACTTCTTGCGGCACGTCGTCGTGCGGCGGAATGAAATCTTTGAGCTTGAGCGTGACGATGGTAGGGGCGTTCGGCTGAACGCCCCTACGTTTGGTTTTGAGATCGACGCTCAACGCCGCCAGCTCGAAGAAATGAATATCGCCCTGCTCGACGGCTCGCTTCTCCAGCACCTCACGCGGAATTTTTTTGAAACGAATATCGACGCGGGCTTCCGCCGCAACTTGCCGCGCCAGCTCATTCAGCTCAAACGCAAATTCCCAGCCGAGCACATCGACGCCGGCTTCTTGAGGCGAATTTTTGCCTTTGCCAACCGCGCGCCAAATTTCCGCGGCAATGGCTTTCACATCCGTTAATGTGACCGGCGCATCCACCGCACCGACGTGTACCATGCGCCCGCTTTTGATGCCGTGCAGCCACGTGTGCCCATTCACCGGCTCGGCGTGATAAAGCTCGAGAATGAATTTGCGATAGCGGATTTCGCGCTCGCGTTGATCTTCGACCCCGCCTTGGCGGGGAAACTCCGCCGCCTGCCACGCCTGCCGCTCGTACTTGCCGAGATTCTGCACCACGAATGGCTTGACATTGGGAATGCCGAGCAATCTTTTGCGCGTGGTGTGAATGGCAAAACGCCCGAGATCGCAGACAATCCACCGGCGATTGAGCTTCTCCGCCACCGCCGCCGTCGTGCCGCTGCCGCAGAAGCAATCGAGCACGAGATCGCCTTCGTTGGATGAAGCTTTGATGATGCGTTCGAGCAGGGCTTCGGGCTTTTGGGTGGGATAACTTAATAGCTCTGGAGATTGGTTGTGTATTTTGTTAATGTCAGTCCAAATGTCTTGAAGTACAGTACCTTCGTACTCACTTTCATAACGCTTTAGCCGCGGCATGCCCTTTTGGGGATAATGAATTCTACCTTCTTTATCAAATTTCTCCATCTTTTCCTTCACATAAGCCCACGACCTATTTGATGAAGGCCATACGCCCTTCCACTCATATACTAAATTTCCTCCAGTACCATGTAGAGGTGCATCTAATGGAAGTCTCGCGTACCTTTCTTTTCTTGCTTGATCGTACTGATCGAAGAACAACTCGATATATTCTTTACTTGGCTTTTGAAAGATCTTTTTCCAGGTTCGTTTTGCTGACTTAGAGTAAAGTAGGATATTGTCGTGTATGGCTCCACAGCGAGATGGATCGTTATGCGCAAACGCTCTCCTCCAGATTATTTCATTTACAAAATTTTCTCCACCAAACACTTCATCCATTACTCCTTTAGCATAATGACACATATGCCAATCCATATGAACATAAATGCTTCCGTCTTCTGCAAGTAAGTCGCGCAATAAACTAGTCGTCTCATAGAACCACTGCAAGTACGAATCCAGCCCACGGCCCCACGTGTCGCGGTAAGCTTTCTGCTCGATGATCGAAGGCTGCTTCACAAATGAGGTGGTTTCATCTTCTTCGGTATCGGGGTGATCGGGGATGGTGGCGGTGAAAGAGAAATCCGCACCCGTGTCAAACGGCGGGTCGATGTAAATGAGATTGACTTTGCCGGCAAACTCCGGCAGGAGCGAGGGCAGCACGTATTTTTTATCGCCCCAAATCAAGCGGTTGCGCCAGTCACCCTCGCGGCCGCTGGCAAACAAATCCAAATTGCGGCTGCGGTCCGCGGCGCTTTCGTTCACCGTTTCAATGGTTTGAAACGGTAGCGCAATGCGCACCGGCGCGACCTTTTTACCGTCTTTGTATTTGCCTTCCCAGATCAGCTCGGTCATGCAATTCCCTTTGCCATGTGCAACAGGTGATGGATTTAAAACTCCGTTTGGCGCGAGCTTCTTCAACAATCGTTTCCAGCTTTTGCGCTGTCGCATGGTCGATCCATTCTTCTCATTTGCTGTTTCAGCGCAAAGCCTTGATTCTCTCAACCAACTGCCGATACTTCGTCAAGATTTCCGGCTTCTCCAACGCTTCGGCAAATTGCGCGAGCCAATTATTGATGAAGGACTCATCAAGCTTGCCAAGCTGTTCCAGCAATAATGCTTCCAAATCCAGCCAATCTTTTTCCCGACCCGCAACAACTTTTTGGATGATCAAATCTTCGACGGAACAGACCCAGGCTGAGATACCACCCAAATCTCGGAGCACGGCGCGTTCAATGATTTGTTCTTCGTAACCAGGCAAAGTCAGCAAAAAATCGACGATGACTTTATCAATCGTGACGGCAACTATAAATGGATTCTCAGGAGCTTTGAGACGGGCGCGTTCTGGGAACCGACTCAAAAGCGCCGCCCGCACACCGGCATAATCCGTGTTGGGAACGAGAACTTTGATATCAATGTCATTCGTCGCACGGGGGAACCCCCATTGCGCTACAGCAACACCACCGATGACGGCATAGCGATAGCCTTGCTCCTCAAGAACTTCGATGGCTTTTTGAAGAGGACCTTTAAGCTTTTTGTCCACGATTTTGCCTCCAGGCTTCCAGGCGTTGGATCGCGGCGTAGTAACGACTTAAACTCTCCAATTTCTCTTTTCGTTGCCACTCGCTCGGCTCCGGGCAAAGTTTCCATACAAATTCCACCAAATCGGCGTACTGCTTGAACGCTTCCGCCGGGGATAATTCTTGGTGCAAACGTGCGCGTTCAACGAGCTTGGCATCGCTAGATTGTTGGTGCAACTCGTAGGCTTGGCGATAAAGTTCTTTATCTAATTTCATCATGAAAATCATCCCGTGAGGGTGAGCCGATACAAATACAGCACGCGCTTAGAAAACCATGGCTTCCGCGAAATCAAAACGCGGCACTTGAATTTTTTCTTTGAACAATTCTTTGTGGCCGGCCAATTCTTCCAAACGTTCTAAAACAGGGCCACGGTAATAACGCTCACCGCATTTCTGATAAACTCCGACGGGCACGTTCTCGAAAACATACAATTTGCCTTTAACGCGGAAATCGACCGTCGCTCGTCTTTCGCGGACATTGCCGCCGCAGTATTCACACTTATCGTATTTGTTTGCCATAATTTTTGCCAAGCGCCTTCCCTCCGGTTAAGTGGAATATACAACCTTTATCCATCATTCGCAAGCGCGTCCACTATTCAATCACTTCCCACCGCGACTGATATTTCTGCAACTGCTCTTTTGTGTACGCATCCAGTTCGTGGTCGCGCTCGGGAATCTCGACGTGTTTGGGATTGCCGCACAGCTCGGTGGAAAAATAGCGCTGGCCGGTATCGTTGATCATCGTCACGATCATCTCCACCTCCGGATGCTTCCTGGCAAATTTCAAACAGGCGGCCAAATTCGAGCCGGAAGAAATGCCGCAGAAAACGCCTTCTTCGCGGCTCATGCGTTTGGCTAGCGCAATTGCTTCGTCGGACGTCGTCGTGATAACGCCATCGAGCAAACTCACATCGAGCACTTTCGGAATGAAGCCGTCGCCAATGCCTTCGATTTTGTGCTCGCCCCATTTGCCGTGCGCGAGGATGGGACACTCGGCCGGCTCGACAGCGTAGAGTTTCACTTTCGGATTCTTCTCTCGCAGATAACGGCCGACGCCGGTCAACGTTCCGCCGGTTCCCTGCGTCACAATGAACGCGCCGATTTTGCCTTCAGTTTGCTCCCAAATTTCCGGACCGGTGGTTTTGTAATGCGCCGCGATGTTATCGACATTGTCAAACTGCGCCGGCACCCAATACTTGCTGGGATTTTGTGCGCGAATCTCGGCCAGCTTTTTGAGCGCCAAATCCACATCGCTCTCGCCACCGGGCGTGTGAATCAATTCCGCGCCATAAGCAATGTCGAGCTTCTTGCGCTCTTCGCTCATGCCTTCAGGCATGACAATGATGCACGGATAGCCCTTCACCGCCGCGACAAACGAGCACCCGATGCCGGCATTGCCCGTCGAGCATTCCAGCACCGTCATGCCGGGCTTCAGCTCGCCGCGTTCCTCCGCGCGCGTGAACATTTCAAAATAAATACGATCTTTCAAACTGCCGGAGGGCGAGAACCATTCGAGTTTTCCCAAAATAGCGGAGGTGACGCGTTCGCTTTGGGGAATGCGATTGAATTGCACCAACGGCGTGCGGCCGATCGCCTCGAAAATGTTTTGGGTGTAGCGTTGGTTTTTTGTCCAATTGATCATATTTGCCTCATCAGAAAAATTTTCAATTTAAAATTTTCAATTTAAAATTTCAAATTTTTTACATCGTCAGCGCCATAATCGCCTTCGCCGTGTGCAGCCGGTTCTCGGCCTCTTGATAAACCACCGAATGCGGCCCGTCGATCACCGCGTCGGTCACTTCGTTGCCGCGATCCGCCGGCAGGCAGTGCATGTAAATCGATTCCTTCTTCGTGATCGACATCAGCTTCTCGTCGCAAATCCACGACTTGTAGCGCTTGGAAAGCTTGAGCGCTCTTTCCGGCTGTTTAAAAA
>JBOHQZ010000463.1:0-5488 GCA_050732275.1 bacterium | reverse complement strand
CCATGTGGATTCACCGGCGAATAAGCTTTACATCTTGATTGCCTCGACCTCCAGCTCAGGATCGAGTCTTTTGCGTTTATCGTATTCCGGCGCGGCGTGGAGCATTGATAGCGGTTTTCCGGTAACCCTGAGCGGGTTCAATTTTGCAGGCGGTCGTGGTTGTGTGTTGACCAAAGCCAGGAACGGCGAGCTGTGGGTTTTCCGTTATGAAAGCTCACAACTTCAAGGGAAACGCTCGAGTAATGATGGTTTGACCTGGTCGGCGACGTTTACCATCAAGAACAGCCTTGCCAGTTCCGGCGTGTTCGATGCCGTCACGTTTACCAGCGGCGGCCAGAATTACGCCGGCGTGGGTTATGCAGAAAACTCTTCGAGCACTAGTAAATTTGGATTCTTGCGCCATAAAGACGGCGATCCTGATGGGAGCTGGACCGATGAAACCAACGCGATGCCACAATTTAACGAGGCGTACAGTGACGATCAAATGGCAATGACCGTCAGTCAGAACAACGAAATTTATTTTGTTGTTAAAACGGATCCGAACACCAGCACGGCCGCCGGCCTCGGTCTTCTCAAAAGAAACGCCGATGGGAATTGGCAGAACTTTGTCGTCCAAGGAGGCACTAGCTGGGTACGACCGGCGGTCGTGGTGGACGAAACTAATAACGAGCTTTACGTTTTTGGCACGCAGGAATCGTCGCCGGATCACGGACAATACAAAAAGTGTGCGCTCGGCAACGAGAGTTCGTTGTTGAATGCCGCTGTGGTGGAGATTTTTGACGACGGTACTTTCGATAATATCTCGGTGCCGGCACACCGGGTGACGGGTGCAACGGCTTTGCTCGTCTGTGCAGAAAATACGACGGCTGAAGAAATTTGGTATAACCTGCTGCCGATTTCGGGAGGTGGTGGGACGTCACCGACTCCGCTGGTGGTCAACAATGTAACGGTAAATCCCAACACCTCAGCGCAGACGGCGTCGTACACGATTCCGTTCACGCTCGGCTCAAACGGCGCGCTCACCGGCGGCAGCGGCACCATCACCGTAACTTGGCCGAGCGGCACCACAATTCCTGCCGCGATAGCTAATTCGGCGGTGACGGTAAATGGCGCCAATGCTTCAAACGTTACGAGCAATTCGGCAACGCGGCAGGCAACGGTGACGGTGCCAGGCAGCCTGGCGACCAACGCTTTTGTGAGTGTGATTTTTACGAATGCCGCCGGCATCATAAATCCCGCCTCGGCGGGCAATTACACGCTCACCGTGGCGACGAGTGTGGAAGCCTCACCGGTGACTTCGAGCCCTTACGCGATTCAGTCCGCAGGACCGATGAGCCTCGGCGCGATCACGCTTTCAATCAACGAAGCCAATGCAATGAGCAGTTATACCGTGCCGTTGACTTTGGGAAGCAGCGGCGCACTTGCCGCCGGCAGCGGCACCATCACTTTGCAATTTCCCGACAACACCGCGGTTCCCTCTGGCATTGCGGCCAATCAAATCTCGGTGAACGGAACCACCGTGAGCAACGCTACTTCTAACACGAATACGCGCCAGGTGACGATTACCACGCCGGTCACTCTCGGCAACAATGCCAACGTCTCCGTGGCCTTGAGCGCCGGCGCTAATTTGCTCAATCCGTCCACGGCCGGCAATTATACATTACAAGCCTGGACTAGCGCACAACCAACGCCGGTCACCTCACCAGCTTATGCGATTGCAGCAGCAACTACGAACATTTCTGCAGCCAACGTGACGTTGAGTCCGAATACCCCAAATAACCCGGCGGCGTACACGATTGCTTTCAATCTCGGCGCGCATGGCCGCTTGCTCCCCGGTGCGAGCACGATCACGTTGACGTTTAATAACTCAACCGGGGTGGCCAATGGCAGTCTTACTGGTGTGCAAGTGAACGGCGTGAATGCCACAGCCACTGGCAATAGCGCGGGTAAAACTATTATCATTACCGTGCCGGCGGTGTTGGCTCTTAACAACAATGCGGCGGTGACGATCAATTTGCCCGCTTCGGCGATCACAAATCCGGCGAGCGCCGGCGATTACACGCTGACGGTAGCTACCAGTGTGGAGTCCACTCCCGAGACTTCTGATGATTATGCGATTATTTCTGAGTCTTCGCCGCCGGCGACCGGTATAGACAATCCCATTGCCGGCACCACTGGCGGTTACGACAAGCCGCACCAAAATCGTTCTTTCTACCATGCCGGCACTTGGTGGACCACGGCGCGCAGGTCATCAGACGGCGCCTGGTATTTATGGAAGCTCAGCGACAGCACGTGGTCCGCACAAGTAAACCTCGGCATAAAAAGCTCCGACCGGCCGGATTGTCACGTGGATTCACCGGCGAATAAACTTTATATCTTGATGGCTTCAACCTCCAGCGCCGGATCGAAAGTTTTTCGTCTATCCTATTCCAACGGCGCGTGGAGCATCAGCAGCGGCTTTCCCGTGGCGCTGAGCAGCTTCACGTTCTCCGGCGAAAGCGGCGCCGTTTTCGCCAAAGCGAAAAACGGTGATTTGTGGGCGTTTCGTTATTATAGCGGAAAACTCGAGGGCAGGCGCTCGAGCAACGACGGCCTCACATGGTCATCAACGTTTGCCGTCAAGAGCAGCCTCGGCAACTCCGGCTTACTCGACGCGGTCGCCTTCACGAGTGGCGGCGAAAATTACGTCGGCGTCTGTTATGGAGAAAATACCTCGAGCAGCGGCAAGTTCGGATTCCTGCGCCACAAAGACGGCGATCCCGATGGCAGTTGGACCGACGAGACCGGTTCGATACCACAGCTTAGCAACGCCTACAGTGACGATCATATAGCCATGGCCGTGAGCCAGAATAACGAAATTTATTTGGTTTGCAAAACTCACCCAAACTCTGGTTCCGCAGCCGGTATCGGCCTCTTCAAAAGAAGCACGAGTGGCAATTGGCAAAATTTTACCGTCCAGCGAGGCGGCGGCTGGACGCGGCCAGCAGTGGTGATTGACGAGACCAACAACGAGCTTTATGTCTTCGGCACGCAAGAAACTTCGCCGGAGCATGGACAATACAAAAAATGTGCGCTCGGCAATGAAAGCTCGCTGCAAAACGCCGCAGTCGTGGAAATTTTCGACGACGGTTCTTTTAACAACATTTCAGTGCCGGCGCATCGCGTGACGGGCGCAACCGATTTGCTCGTTTGCGCGGAGACTGCTTCGGGCAATGCTATTTGGTATAATCTGCTGCCGATTTCCGGAGGCGGCGCCTTGGCCCGCGCGGCGGAAGAGAATCCCAATACGGCCGAAGATAAGCGTGACACGGCTTCGTTTGATCAAGCTGATAGCCCGCGCGTCGCAGCTTATCCGAATCCTTTCAATCCCTCGACGACGATTCGTTTCACGCTCCGCGAGCTTGCGCCGGTAAGCCTGCAAATCTTCAATATCAACGGCGCCTTGGTGCAAACGTTGATTGACGGTGATCTTGATGCCGGCATTCACGAGCGCCGCTGGAACGGCCGCGACAGCTTCGGCCGCCTCGTCGCGAGCGGGGTCTACTTCTATCGTCTGCGGATGGGAATGGAGGTGTTGAATGGGAGGCTGGAGATGGTGAAGTAGTGCTGGTTGCTTGTTGCTGGTTGCTCTTACTCCTATTCCTACTCTTACTCGCTTTTCAAAAGATTCAAAAACGAGTAAGAGTAGGAGAAAGAGTATGAGTAAAATAAGAAAAACGAAACGCCACTTGTTCTCTTATTGCGAACAAGTGGCGTTTTATTTTCTTGACTAAATTTAAATTCTTCTGTTGCCGCAGGAGCGACGCAAAGCCCGACTTGCGCGCGCCGATGTTGCAAAAACCGCGTAACCTGGCGGCGCAAATCGGACTGCGCTCGCGTGCTTTCAATTTGCCAGCGACAGCGGCCCGGCGGGCGGCGCCGGGAACGGGACTTGATTCTTCACCGGCGGAATGGTGCGCAAGTAAGCCCAGATCGCTTTCAGATCGGCGTCCGAAAAATTTTTGAAAGCCGGCCACGGCATCGGCGGCAGAATCTCGCGGCCGTTGGGTTGGCCTTGATGCTTGCCGCTGCGGATGGCGCGAACAAAAATCTCTTCGGTCCATTCGCCGAGGCCGGTGGTCGTGTCCGGCGTGAGATTCGCGGTGAAGCTCACGCCCCACGGACCGGCAAAGGCGGTAAACGTCGGGCTCATCAATACGGTCGCATTGCGTTGCATGTCTGCAGGCGACCAAGTCGGGTAAGGCGCATTTTCCGGATGGCCGGAAAGCAAACGCGTTGTATCCGGCTCCGGCCCGTTTGGGCCCATTTGCCACGGTGTGTGGCAATCGCCGCAGCCGATGCCGGCGACGAGATACTTGCCGCGCTCGATCGGATTGGGTTGTCGATCAAAAGCCAGGAAGAGAGCCGATGTCGCTCCGACTATTGCAACGATGGTTATATACTTTCGCATTGTTTTCTCTGTGTCATTGAAGGTTTGATGATGCTCAATTTTTGATGCCTATTAAATGAAGTCGGACCCACGTGTCACAACTCCAATGAATTTGCCAGCCTGTACGCGCAAGCCCGGCTTCACATAAATTTACCGATGATGAAATGGCGAAGGATTGCCATTCGGATAACGCAGCCACAGCTTTTCGAAGCCGTATTCATCCGGCCCGATCTGCCACAAAATCGTTTCCGAGGCAAGCTCATCAGGTTTCTCGTAGTTGTTGCTCGCCACGCAGTTGTCCACGCTCTTGATTCTGCCGTAAGTCGGATAGAGCACGATCTTATCGCCTTCAACGGTCATGGTGCCTTTGTTGTAAGCAAAGAAAGTCATTGTGCAATTATACAAGGACGACTGCAGCAGCACTCCTTTTTCGTAATATCCATCCGCGGTAAATTTGTAAAACATACCGGTGCCAGAAGGCGCAGCCCATTGTCCCGTGTTGGGATTAAAGAAATTGACGCTGGACACCGTGCCGCTATACCAAGCGGCCGCAAGCGGCGCGGGAACCGCAGTTCTTGGCGTATTGTTGCCGCCGTCGTTGCCGCCATCAGCGGCGGCAGGATTGGATTTGCAACCGCCAAGGTAAAGCACAAAAATAATAGGCAGCAGCGAAGCGGCTATGACAATACGCTGGCCAAGAGATTTTGGATTGATTTTTTTCATTTTTGATTCTCCTTCGTTTTCAAGCTTGCAGGCGCGATTTTTTCATCTTTCACGCCTATGTTACGCCGGCATTGGTGGGTGGTTGCGAAGGTGGGATCGAAATAGAACGAATGGACTACTGCAAGGCGGGGAGCAAAGGGCACAAACAGGCAAAATGGTTCAAACCAGGGAGAAATACCTCACTTAGTGTAACCAAGAAGGCGTCGCAGCGAGCCGATCGCCTCGGCTCCGTTTTGCGGCATCCCGAAAAGCGGGAAAAGTGCTTCAGGATGACTTGTGATGTCTTACGGAAAAATAAACGGCGGTATTCCGCCGTTGGCGTTCATCTTTCGTCAG
>JBOHQZ010000462.1:0-5529 GCA_050732275.1 bacterium | reverse complement strand
CGGTAAATGACTCGAGCTTGCCAAGGAGCAGCACACAGCCGAAAATTACTAATGCAAAAAGATATTTGCCGCCCGGTGCTAAAACGATCGCCCAATCATTCTCACGTTCGATCAGCAGTTGAAAAAGGCCGGCTTTGGCGTGAATGAAGCCGAAGCCGAGCAGTGCGGCCAAGATCGTGATGGCCATCCTCCGCCGGCCGGATTTCTCAGTCAAGAGCGGCATGGCACTCCAGGCGCAAGCGCCGAGCAATGCCAGCAGCAGAAACCCGGCAATTTGCTGTGCCATCAGCTTCGCGAGCAGATCTTGAGCAAGAGCCAAGACTAGCAAAGCCGCATTGAAGGGCACAAAAACCACCAGCGTCGTGGCCAACGCCCTTAAATTTCGCTCGTGCCGAAGGTGCCGGATTGCAAAGAGCAACAACGCCAATCCCGCCACGCCGGCTGTCGCTTCTGCAAGGATGGCAAGGACGAACATTAATGGTCTACGATCTCATTAATCTTTGCACTTTTTCCTTCAATGTCCCGGCCAGTGGATGCTGGGGGAATTGCGCAATAAATTCTTGATAGGCTTTTACCGCCAGCTTGGGTTGGCCAGTGACCTCGTAAATGTTGCCGAGCAACAAATAGGTGCTGATTCTGCCGACGCTGTTGTCCAAAATCTCGTTGATATTTGAAGCCGCGGCCACGGCTTCGTCCCATTTTTTTTGGGTCAGGAAACAATTGGCGATTTGCTCTTGCGCGATGGCGGCCACCAATGATTGCGGATACTTGCGAATGATCTCTTGATAGAAAGTGATGGCTTCTTGATAGGCGGTTTCAGCAAGCTCCGGTTCGCGACGTTCGGTATAATAGCGCGCAATATAAAACATCGCCGCCAGCCCGGACGGGGTGGTTTCAAATTCTTTCGCGAGAAAACGGTATTCATTGATGGCCTCGTCCCAGCGGCCCTCGGACTCGTAGCTTCGGGCCAACGCCTCCCGAGCGGCCGCGGCAACATCGGGAATCTGACGATAATCCTTAACGATCGTCTTCAGCAACGCGCGCGCCTCGTCGAGCTTTTTCTGCTTCATCGTGATTTTGGCCACTTCGAAGCGCACTTGTGGTACCAGTGCATGCTTCGGGTACGTTTCAACAAAATCTTGAAACACCTGCAGCGCGGCTGCTGCCTGGCCCAAATGGTTGTGCAACAGCAACCCTTTCCAATAAAGATATTCAGGACGATGCGTGGAATCCTGAGCGCTGGCGATTTTTTGGTTGAGCAAAGCTCCGAGCTCATCCCATTGCTGTTGCTCGGCCATGAGCGCGGCGAGATAATTCGTTGCAAGCACCGCGGTTTTCGTATTGGGCCATTTCGCCAAAAGCTGGCGATAAATCTCCATGGCTTGTGCAGAGGCATTCCGGTTTTGCGCGCCATATTGGCCCGCTTGGCTCAGGCGCGCGAATTGGAAAGGCACCGAAAGCAGGTAACCGTTGGGATTGTCCGGATCGAGGCGCGAGGAAAAATTCGGCAGCAATCCGGCATAAGCGTCGATGGCGTCCTGATATACGAAGCTGCGCTCGTGCAGCATCCCAAGCGCCAGCCTGGCAGCAACCGTCACCTCATCGTCATCGGCATAAAATCGCTTGAGAATTTCCTGGTAGGTGGCGATCGCCCGATCGATCCGCTGCTGCAACATCTCCAGCTCGGCAACGCGCATCAGGCTGAGCTTGATCAGGTTGATTGCCGAGGAATCGGCCATGCTTGAGTCCGCTTTCGCCACGACCTGGCGATACAACGCAATGGCCTCGCCAAAATCTTTCGTGGGCGCGATGCGGGGATTGATCAAAATGGCGTCGGTGATTTTTTGCGCACGGAAGTAGGTCTTTTCCAACTGAAATTGTTGCTGGCGCGCTTCTTTGGCGCCACATGCCAACAAAGCGAGTGATAGCGCCAGCGCGCCGTAAAATCGGCGGCTTCGCAACCAGAACCTCCCTTTATGGTAGACAGCGATCACGGTTCTCATGATTTTTGCAAACATCAATAACTTGAAAGCGGCCCGTACGCCACCGTGGCTTTATCGTGGCGAAAGCGCCGCTTTGGCCTCGCGGCAGATACCGCGATAAAGATGGGTTACCGTGCCGACGATAAAGTAATTCGACAACATCGCCAAGAAAACCCCGGTGGCGATCACCAGGGTGATCACTTCGGGATTGAGCTTGCGGACGATTTTGACGCTATTGGATAAAAGGAACTGGATGGGCAACTGCACGATGGTGGGAAGCCCCACCAAAAAGAACGTGACCAGGGCATAGCTGGCAAACATCTTCACACTTTGCGGCAATGCCATCCAAAACGGCTTTTCTTCAATCAAAATGAGCGCAGTCGTGAAAGCGAAGATTGCACTGACGCCAACAACACCGAACACTCTGATCGTGTTAAGATACGTGCTTGCTGACGGCATTTTGCCCGATAACCACGTAAAGCCTGCAATAACCAAAAGCGCCAGGAGGGTTTCGCCGAACCAGGCGCCGAAAAGGTGAAAATAGCGCTGGCCGATCGGTTTCACCACGAGCTTTTCCCTTTTGGCTTCGTCACTATTGAACAATAGCATGGTAGCCCGTCCGATCACCCAAATACCCAGGACGCCGCTCAAGACGATGTTTAAAGTCTCAAACATTTGCGGCATGACGATGTAGTTGTTCGGATAGTGCAGGGTTATTTCGCCATACATGGCCCGTTGCAGCGGCATAAAGATGAATGAAAAAGGCGGATACGTGAAGAAAAACAGGCCCGCCAAAAGCAGAAGCTGCATCGCCGCATAGCCGGCAAAAGGCAGCAGCGTGACCGGCTTCCGGAGGCTTTGAAAAGTCTGTTTCCAAGTCCAGAAAAAAATCCCGATTTTTGATGGAGGTAACATCTGTGACTGTCTCCAAATCTTGAGGTTATTTCAATTTGCCTTGCACTTCATTGCTGCCGGCAGACAGCCCAAATTGATCGAAAACAAAGACGCGATAATAATAAAGCACATTTGCGGCTACGCTCGTGTCGCGATACTCTGTGGTTGCAACATTGCTGATAACGGCAATCGGCGCCGTGGTCGTATCAACCGGGGAGACGGTTGAACGGTAAAGGCGATAATGTGCAAAATCTTTTTCCGTGCTTGGCGACCAACTTACGCGCAATACCGTCGCATCCTGAACGGGCTGAGAGCACGACAGATTTGGGTGCTTCATTGGCCGGCGTGGCCTGTTGCACAATATTGCTCCCGGCGTTTTTGCCTGCGGCATCGAACACATAAACCCGATAATAGTATTTGGTGCCGGGTTCCAATGCGTTGTCGACGTAGCTTGTAACTTTCTGATCATTAAACTCTTTCACGAGTATGGAGGACAACGAGACGATCGGATCTGGCGAGCGCCTGATTTGGTAGGAGGCAAAGTCAGTGTCCGTGTTTGGGCTCCACCGCAAGCTTAAGGAAGTTGAGCTTCCGGCAATCATTGTCGGCTCCTGCAGAACCACCGGCGCCGGCGGAGAATCGACCGGCGTCGTTTTTTGCACAATATTGCTGCCGGTACTATTTCCGGCCGTATCAAAGACGTAAACGCGATAATAATACGTGGTGCCGGGATCGAGCCCGCTATCGACGTAACTGGTGACTCTTGCGTCGTTGAGCTCCTTCACGAGGAGCGAAGACAATGAGACATTGGCATCCTGCACTCGCCGGATTTGATACGAGGCAAAATCAGTATCCGTGTTCGGTGTCCAACACAAGCTCAAGGAAGTCATGCTTCCGGCAATTGCCGTCGGCTCCTGCAGAACGACGGCGGTTGGCCGCGATTGTATCGTGACCCGTATGGAGGCGGTGGCGACTGTTGCCACATTTCTCGCCGCATCGGTAAAATTGCCATACACGTAAGCATTCACGACCTCAAGGCCGGAGCGGACATTGTAATCCCTTTCGTACACCCCATCTTCTTTGAGCCGATCACCATTGGTGCCATCGTCGTAAAGGCGAATATTGCGCTCTTGTTCGCTGGCGCTATTCACGGCGTCAACAATATCGGCGGTGGCCACGCCGCCCTTCTCGTCCGCCTTCAGCTCAAAGTGCAGCGTCTTAAAGGCCTTCAGTCTGGTCGTGTCCACCTTGAAGGATTTTATGTTGGCAATCGTGTCAAGCACAATCTCTGCCTGAACCGGACTGGAAGTTTCCTGGTCGTCAACATTGCGGAATTTGGCGAAAACCTTCTTTCTCCCTTCACCGGGAGCCAGCGTCCACGTACGCGGAGTCGCCACTGCCTCCCATCTGGACCCGGCGAAAGAAGAATCGTTCGAAATCATCATGAGGGCGGTGTTGGCCGGCGCCGTAATCGCAAGGGTTACATTCGGGCTATTGGCATATCGCGCGCCGCCGGCTAATTGGATGCTATAAATGGCTGGTATCGCCGCAACTGAATCCGAGCGCGCGCCTTCAACGTTAGACTTATTTACCGCCGTGATTTGATAGAAAAGGCGCACGCCGTTCGTCAAGTTATTATCACGATAACGCCGCACTTTAGTCGAAACAATCCGCCGAAAGGAGACCTCGTTTTGATTTTTGCGATAAACGCGATACTCTTTCACTTGGGTGGTATCGCTCTCAAAAGCCCAGGCGAGTTCCACCACACCGTTTCCCACTTTGACCAGGATCTTCGTCGGCGCCGGCAGCGTTCCCTTACCCGGCGGAGTAACCGTGACGGGATTATAATTGTTGCAAGAAAGCGTTGCAGTAAAAGCAATCGTCAGGAAAACGAACAGCTCCACCCGGCCAAGCCCCGCAAAGCGGGGCGACTTCTGATGTGGTTTGAGGCAAGACATACGCGTGAAACAAACCCTTGTATTTAAGATTGAGAAGACGACTCAATCAATTGGAAATTGCAACGATAACTTGACCCCGTTTTCCGTTTGCGAAAACCTGGGTGAGAGTTTCTCAAAAAATTCGATGTCAGATAAATTCGGGAAAAAGATGACGCTTTCAAGGGCATTAAAAACCCAAACTCCAGCGATGGCATACAGCGTGATATTCCTGGCGTCTTTGGCATCATTGAACGATCGCAGCGCCCTTTGCAAATTGAGAAAATTGGCGTTTTGCGCATTAATATCTCCTTGCGAAAGGCTGAGATTATAGCTCGCCAGCGCAGTTAAATAGCCGTTTTTGGCGTTTTGATATTGATTCTCGTTGATCGCCAATGTCACAAATCCGCCGGCGGTGGCTCCGGCGAACAGGGTGCCCACGAGTTTCCGCTCGGAATAATATTGTCCCCATCCCGGAAAGAGCAACGAGCGATATAGAGCTTTCGCCGGCGTTTTCGGCGATAATTTCAGCGTCAATGTGCCCTTTGACTCGCCGGTAAAGTTGTAAACAGCGACCACCCCTTCGTAACCGCGGCGGTTCGCCTGGATGCGATACTTCCCAAACAAATTGTAAGGCAGCACAAACGGTGTCCGGCCCCAAAAACGGTATTCTCCGCTCAAATAGATGACGGCGCCGGGCGGATTGGAATTAAAAGTCA
>JBOHQZ010000461.1:0-5532 GCA_050732275.1 bacterium | reverse complement strand
CTGCCGACCGGCGATGAGAAAAAGGCTCCGGCGTTGGGAACAGGCTCGACCGATTATGCTTTCTCTCTCGTCGGCGGATGGATTCAACGCCGTGTCGGTGTTTATTTGGAAGGCGGCTACGCGCTCAACACTTCCAACAATGCCGTTAATTTCGGCAACGGTGTGGTCTACAATCTCGCGTTGGGCTATCGCCTGCTGCCGAAGGTTTATGAAAAATACCCGTCGCCGCAGTTGAACGGCTTTCTCGAAATCAACGGCGCGACGTTCGCCAAAAACAATAGCAATGGCGTTAGCGACGAAAACTCCGGCGGCACAAGGATTTTTCTCTCGCCAGGTTTGCAGTACATCGGCGGACGCCTCTGGCTCGTCGAAGCCTCGTTGCAATATCCGCTCATCAACGAGCTGGACGGCATTCAACTGAGCACCGACTGGACGGCGAGCCTTGGCTTGCGGCTGTTGCTGTATTAAAACATGGATTGATGGATTTTTGGATTGCTGGATTAATGGAAAACCAACAATCCATCAATTCAAAAAACTTTGAAACTCAATTTACCAAAATAAGGAGAAATGAATTATGAAAATTCTGAAATTCTTCGCCGTGTTCGCTCTGCTCGTGTTGGCATTGAACGCGAACCAAACTTTTGCGCAAGTCGAGCGCGTGGAAATGCGCGTTGACGGCCTCGCTTGCCCCTTCTGTTCTTACGGCCTCGAAAAGAAATTGAAAGAGGTGAAAGGCGCAGGCAAAGTGACGATCTACGTCGACAACGGCTTGGCCGTGCTCACCGGCAAGAAGACGGAGTCCATCAACGTCGAACAACTCGAGCCGGTGGTCAAAGCGGCCGGCTTTACGCCTGGGCCGATTTCACTGACGGTCATGGGAACGATCAGCGATAAAAACGGCGCGCCGGTTTTCTCAGTCAGCGGAACGGACATGATGTTCGTGCTCAAAAGCAATGCGCAGTTGGAAAAGCTTCGCGCCGAAACCAACGCGAAGCCGGTGAGAGTGTCGGGCAAGTTGACCTCTGAAACACCGCAAGGCCATCTTGGTCATCCTTACATGTTGACCATCGAAACGGTGGAGGCGGCAAAATGAAGCGATTCACGTTCGAATTAACCGGCGCGCTGTTTGTTCTCACGATATTGTTTTTGGGTTGTGCGCAGCGTCCGAAAAAATTGACCGGCGTTGAATTCGTCGCGCAATGGGGCGGCGAAGGCAGCGAGCCTGGAAAACTAAAAGAACCCATCGGCCTCGCGTTGGATGGCGAAGGCCATCTGTACGTCGCCGACGCCGGCAACAATCGCATTCAAAAATTCACCACTGACGGCAAGTTCCTGCTGACGTGGGGAATGCAAGGCAGCGCTGAAGGTGAGTTGGATCGTCCCATTCACCTATCGGTTAGCTCGGATAGCTTGGTGTATGTGCCGGAATATGGCAACGACCGCGTGCAAGTGTTTGATGCGAGCGGCCAATTCAAATTTACGTGGGGCAAAACCGGCAAAGCCGCTGGCGAGCTGGATGCGCCAGGCACGGTGAGCTTCGACGGGAACGGCCACGCGCTGGTGACGGATTTTTACAATCACCGCATCCAAATTTTTGATCGGCGCGGAAATTTTGTTTCGCAGTTTGGCGTCGAAGGACACGAAAACGGCCAGTTGTATTATCCGACTGATGTTGCGGTTGACCAGCAAGGCAACATTCTCGTCGCCGATGCCTACAATCATCGCGTCCAAAAGTATGATGCGCAAGGCAAGTTTCTCAAAGGCTGGGGTCGCCAAGGAAAAGCGCCAGGTGAATTCGACGTCGCCAATTCGCTGGCGCTCGACGACGAAGGACGAATCGATGTCGTGGATTTTGCCAATCACCGCGTCCAGATTTTTGATGCCGCAGGAAATTTTCTGTTGCAATTCGGCTCGCAAGGAAATGCCAACGGCCAGTTCGAAAGGCCGACAGACATTGCTATTGATGCACAAGGCATGATCTACGTTGCCGATTGGGGCAATCATCGGATACAAAAATTTCGTATTGTTGAGAGTTAAATATGTGGCAGGAAAGTCGTGGCAATTTTCGGCTTGGCTTTGTGGAGAACGCTGTGTATATTTTTAATATCATTTTGTCCAGGTTTCTCAGGCCATGTCGATGAAACCGGAAAATGGGAATAAAAATGTTCGGCTTTGTTGTTATCGTTTCATGAAGCCTTGTGAAGCCTTGAACGCAAGTGGAAAAACAGTCGTGCGAAAATTTCATCGGACAATTTCCTTTTTGCTCGCGCACAGCGTGATGCAGTTTTTCGTGCCCGTGCTCAATGTGGCGATGGAACTGCCGTGCTGTGAGGAACAGGCCATTTCCGGCGGCAACATGCCATGCTGTGGCGCGGAATATCCCGCGCGCATGGTGTGCTGCTACGGAAACCCTGCGCACGCCTTCGATGATTCCGCGCCGGCGCAGTGCACGCTGGAAAAAGCCTCCTCCTTCCACATTGATCTTGCAGCAGTCTCGCAAGGTTTCATCATCAGCTTCCGCTCTGCGCTCCCCGTTTGCACAGGCGAAGATTTTTATTCCTTCAACCCTCATCTCACCAGCAATCAACTTTACAAGCTGCTCGCCACTTTCCTGATTTAATCTCACCTTCAAGGGTGAAGTACGCCCTTTTCTGTCGCGTTGCTCGTTTTCATTTCAACATTTGCAAAACGCTATTGATTTTGTCGTGTCGTCCTTTTGTGGGTCGCTGCCGCATAAAGAAATTCTGGCGTCGACAGCCGCCCTCGAGGGGCATGGACTACTTTAAAACGAGGAGCTGCCAATGCTTCACTACGTCTCAATGACCGACAGCATTGCCCTTAAATTGCCAGCAGAAGAAGCGTTAGCCGTGCTTTGGGATATTCAAGCTCTGGAGCTGTATGAGCCGAAGGTGGATTCGGCTCGCGTCAAACCGGAAACGGAGAAAAAAGGAACCTATTCAGTTACAGGGCGCTTTGCAGGAAAACTTTGGCGCGGAGAGTTTTCTTATGAATTGAATGATCATGGCTTTCATAGCGAAATGATACAAGGCCCGCAAGGAATCAAGGTCAACGGCGGTTTCGTCGTCAAAGCTGAGCACCGCGACCGTTGCCGCATCACGCATTATGAGCATTATGAGTTTCCGCACTGGATGTCGCCGCTGGCGCTGCTAGCGCGTCTCTATCTTTATTGGGCCATGAAAAAGGAGTTGCGCGAAGTCGCCAAACTTATTCATTCAAAAAGTAAGAGCACGAATAAACAAGAAAGCATTTACGACACTCAGATGCGATCTAACCAAAAGCAGGTGTGGATATGAGATTATTTTTCGTCCTGTCCGTGTTGTTGTGGAGTTGTGCTGCGGGATTCGCTCAAACCGGCGATAATGCCGTCGTCACGCTGGACGAGCTGATCGCCGAAGCCCTGAAAAACAATCCGGAGATTCGGGCGTTCGAGGCGAATCGCAGCGCCATGCACGCGCGCATCCCGCAGATGAGCAGCCTCGACAATCCGCAATTCACTTTCGAGATCGAGGAAGCGCCGCGCTCGCAGCCGTTCAACACTTCGAAATATAAATACGTCAATTTCGAGCTGATGCAAATGTTTCCCTTTCCTGGCAAACTGGCCAGGTCAAAAAAACTGGCGGAAATTAACGCCGAGCACGCGCATCATGATCATGAAGAAAAGACTCTGGAAATCATCGAAAAAGTTAAAGCCGCCTATTTTGAGCTTTATTTCATCCAGCGCGCCAACGAAGTCAATCGCGAAAACACCGGCTTGATGCAGCAGTTCGTCAATATTGCCAAAATCCGTTACGCGGTGGGCAAGGGCATGAACCAAGACGTGCTGAAAGCCAACGTCGAGCTGGCCAAGCTGGCGAACGAGCAGATTACGTTCGCGCAGCAAGAAGAGACCGCCAAAGCGATGTTGAACACGCTGCTCGATCGCCCGCCGCAAGCGCCGCTCGGCCAAACGGTTTTGCCGGAAAGAAAAGCGCTGAACCTGAATCTTGAGGCATTGCAGCGCCTGGCGCTCGCCACCCGTCCGATGGTTCGCCATGATTCGTTGGGCGTGGTGCAAAGCCGTGTTGCCAACAGCCTAGCGCGGCGGCAGTATTGGCCGGATTTCAATGTAGCGCTGGAATACGTCACTTCGCCGCTGGATGGCTTTCGCGGCTGGACGACGATGGCGGGCATCAGCTTGCCCTTCGCGCCGTGGACGGTGAAAAGGCAGCGCGGCATGGTTGAAGAAACCGTGGCGGACATCAGCATGAAAGAAGCGCTGCTGAACAATACCAAGAACATGATTCTTTTCACCGTCAAAGACGCACTGGTCAAAGTGCAAACGCAGCAACGCTTGATCGATTTGTATCGCGCGACGGTGTTGCCGCAAGCGGAGCAGTCGCTGCAAGCCACCATCGCCGCCTATCAAACGCAGCAAACCGATTTTCTCTCGTTGCTCGACAGCTACCGCATGTTGCAAATGTTCAAGCTGGAATATTACGAAGCAGAAGCGAAGTATGAAATGCGCCTCGCGGAGTTGGAACGGGCGGTGGGCAGAAAATTGGATTGATGGATCAATGGCATTTTGGAGTTTTGGATTGATGGAGTGGTGGGTTTTCCAATGATCCAACAATCCAGCGATCCAGCAATCCAACGATCCAAGAATCCAATAATTGAGAAAGGTTGAACCATGGCTAAAGATCCCATTTGCGGCATGACGGTCGATGAATCGACGAGTCTCCGCGCTGAACGAGACGGACAGACATTTTATTTTTGCAGCGAGCATTGCCGGCAAAAGTTTCTCGCCCAGCCGGCAACAGTTGCTTCCGCTGCACAGACAACTGCTGCGCCTCAGCGTCATCATGCAGAAGAGAAACCGCGGGCGAGCAAAGTGATCTACACTTGCCCGATGCATCCGCAAATCGAGCAAGATCATCCCGGTGAATGCCCGATATGCGGCATGGCACTCGAACCGAAAACTATCACACGCGATAGTAGTGAAGAAGAAAACGCCGAACTGCGCGACATGACGCGCCGGTTTTGGATTGGCGCGGCGCTGACGTTGCCGGTTTTCCTGTTGGCGATGGCGCATTTGATTCCGGCATTGAATGTCGTGCCGGAAAATATTTCGCGCTGGGTGCAATTCATTCTCAGCACGCCGGTGGTGTGTTGGGCCGGCTGGCCGTTCTTCAAGCGCGGCTGGCGCTCGATTAAAACAATGCAGTTGAACATGTTCACGCTCATCGCCATTGGTGTCAGCACGGCCTATGTCTTCAGCGCCGTGGCGATGCTGTTGCCAAATTTGTTTCCACATTCGATGCGGCACAATGGCGGTGTTGATATTTACTTCGAAGCCGCCGCGGTCATCGTCGTGCTCGTGCTGCTCGGGCAAGTGCTCGAATTGCGCGCGCGTAGTCGCACCGGCAACGCCATTCGCGCCTTGCTCAATCTCGCGCCACCAACCGCGCGTGTGATTCGCGACAGCGAAGAACATGAAGTGCCGCTCGAATCTGTGAAAGTGAGCGACCTTCTGCG
>JBOHQZ010000460.1:0-5559 GCA_050732275.1 bacterium | reverse complement strand
AACGCGATGATCACGCTATCGAGCAATTCCACCGCCGCCGGGTCGTGTTTTAAAATCGTGCCCACCGCCCGCAACGATTCAAGCAAATCGTTGAAATGCACCACCAACAGCGCGGTAGCTTTGGGCAACGGCTCGAGCTTGAGTTTGGCTTCAATAATATACGCCAACGTTCCCTCCGAGCCGGTGAGAATTTTGCTAAGATTCCAATTCTCTTGATCAACGAGCTCATCCAGATTATAGCCGCCGACGCGGCGCATGACTTTGGGAAAGCGAGCGTGGATTTCTGATTCATTTTCGTGTACAATCCGCCGCGTTTCTCGGTAAATTTGACCCTCCAAATTTTGCTGCCGACACTTGGTGTCGTACTCAGTTGGTGTCAATTCACTGAGGAGAATCTCGTCACCGTTGGAAAGAATAGCACGAACTTCCAAGACATGATCGACGGTTTTGCCGTACACAATCGAGCGCGTGCCGGAAGAATTGTTGCCAATCATCCCGCCGATATTGGCGCGATTGCTCGTCGCCGTCTCCGGCGCAAAATGTAATCCTGTATTTTTGATCTGCTGGTTCAACTCGTCGCGCACGAGACCCGGCTCGACTCGCACCCAACGCTCGCCGGTGTTGATTTCGAGAATCCGATTCATGAATTTTGAGCAATCAACGACCAGCGAGTTGCCGACGGCTTGCCCGGCTAGGCTCGTGCCGCCGCCGCGCGGCAATATCGACACGCCGTATTTGGCCGCGGTGCGGATGGCTTGCACGGCATCATCTTTATCACGCGCCACCACCACTCCGACCGGCTGGATTTCATACAAGCTGGCATCGGTGCTGTATAAATAGCGTGTCACCTCGTCGAAATAGACTTCGCCTTTGATCTTTCGGCGCAGTTCGGTTTCGAGGTGCGAAAGGTCGAAATTTGACATAATTGTAAAATAACAAACAATGCCACGAAATGCAAGCGGGTGATGAAGTAAAGCCTCAGCTATGGGTGGAAAACCGTCCGGAAGATGAACCATTTGTTTCCACAGGTAAGTAAGGGAGTTATGTCCTTAGCCCTTTGCTAAATTGTTGCATCTTGCCATCGTAATGCTTATATTTATAAATTCACCAACAAATTAAAGTTTATATAAGGTCAATTTAAATTATGTCTGAACGCAACACTGAAACAAATCGGGCGGGATTGGAAAAAGTGTACAATCCTAAAGAGGTGGAGGACAAACTATACCGGTTTTGGCTCGAGCAGAATTATTTCCACGCCGAGATCAATCCAACCAAACAGCCTTATACTATCGTCATTCCGCCGCCGAACGTGACGGCGCAATTGCACATGGGTCATGCTTACGACAACACCTTGCAAGATATTCTCATTCGTTTTCATAAAATGCGCGGTTACGAGGCCGAATGGATGCCCGGCACCGATCACGCCGGCATTGCCACGCAGAACGTGGTGGAAAAACATTTGAAGAAAGCCGAGAACAAAACGCGCCACGATCTGGGCCGCGAGGAATTTGTGCGCCGCGTGTGGGAATGGAAAGAGAAATACGGCGCGATCATCATCGAGCAGTTGAAGAAGATGGGCTTCGCTTGTGATTGGGAACGCACGCGCTTCACGATGGACGAAGGCCTGTCGCAAGCCGTGTCTGAAGTGTTCGTGCGTCTCTATAATAAAGGATTGATCTATCGCGGCAAATATATCATCAACTGGTGCCCGCGCTGCATGACCGCGCTCTCCGACGAAGAAGCCGAACACCAGGAGACCTCCGGCAATTTGTGGCACATCAAATATCCGCTTTATCGCAGCAAGAAATTCATCACTGTGGCGACGACGCGGCCGGAGACCATGCTCGGCGATGTGGCGGTGGCCGTGCATCCGGAAGACAAGCGCTACAAGAAGCTCATCGGCAAAACCGCGTGGCTGCCGATTTTGCACCGGAAGATCGCGATCATCGCCGATCCGGCCGTCGATCCGAAATTCGGCACCGGCGCCGTGAAAATAACGCCGGCGCACGACCCCAACGATTTTCTGATGGGCGAGCGCCATCAACTTGAGCCGATTCTCGTGATGAACGAAGACGGCACGATGAACGCCAACGCCGGTCCGTATGAAGGCCTCGACCGCCTCGAAGCCCGCAAATGCGTGGTGGAACAATTGGAGCGCGAAGGTTTGATTGAAAAAATCGAAGAGCACACGCGTCCGGTGGGACATTGCTATCGCTGCGGCACCACCGTGGAGCCATATCTTTCCACGCAATGGTTTGTGAAAATGAAACCGCTTGCCGAGCCGGCGTTGGAAGCCGTGCGCAGCGGCAAAATCACGATTCGCCCGGCGCGCTGGGTCAAAGTGTACGAGCATTGGATGGAGAATATCCGCGATTGGTGCATCTCCCGGCAACTCTGGTGGGGCCATCGCATTCCGGTGTATTATTGTGAAAACGATCACATTACGGCTTCAACCGTTGCACCGGAAAAGTGTATGACTTGTAATAGCGCCAATCTCCGGCAAGACCCAGATGTGTTGGACACGTGGTTCAGCTCGTGGCTTTGGCCATTTACAACGTTCGGCTGGCCGCAAGACACGCCGGAACTGAAATATTTTTATCCCGGCAGCACGCTGGTGAGCGGCCACGAGATTATCTTTTTCTGGGTGGCGCGCATGGTCATGGCTGGCCTGGAGTTTATGGGCGATATTCCGTTCCGCAATATTTATTTGCACGGCATCGTGCGGGATGCGCGGGGCCGCAAGATGAGCAAGTCGCTCGGCAACGGCATTGATCCGCTCGATATGATCGCGAAGCACTCCGCCGATGCGGTGCGGCTCTCGCTGCTCATGCTCAGCTCCGAAGGCGCGGACATCAATCTAGCAGAAAAGGATTTTGAGATCGGCCGCAATTTTACTAACAAAATCTGGAATGCGTATCGTTTCCTAGCGATGAATTTGGATGAGTCCATCGTGCAAGCCGCCAACCTCGACTCGCTACGAGTGGCACGAGAGCAAAACCGTCTCGAGCTGGCGGATCGCTGGATTCTCTCGCGCTATAGCAAAGCCGTGCAGAATATCACCGCCGCATTGGAGCAGTTCCGCTTCCACGAAGCCATCGACGCGGTGTACAGCTTTTTTTGGAAAGAATATTGCGATTGGTATTTGGAGCTGATCAAGCCGCGGCTGAACGGCGACGATCCCGAAGCCAGAAAGACGGCGTTGCGCATCGCGACGTTTCTCATGAAGTATACGATGAAACTGTTGCACCCGTTTGCGCCGTTCATCAGCGACGCAATCTGGCGCGGCGCCGAGATCGAATCCGGCGTTGGCCTGGGCCGGCACGAGGCCGAGAGCATTTTGCTCTCGAATTGGCCGGAGCCGATCACCACTTTTGCCGACGATCGCGCTGAAGCCGAATTTAGTTTGCTGCAAGAGATGATTGGCGCGATTCGCAATATGCGCGGCGAGATGAACATTCCCATAGGGAAAACCGCTGAAGTTCTTATCGCCGGCGGAGATGGGCAGGATCCGGCGCTCATCAGCCAGCACGAGAGTTATTTCGAGCAATTGGCGCGAACGCATTCGATCAAATATGACCGCCAGCTCGCGCGCCCGAAACTCGCCGCCTCCGCCGTGGTAAAAGATTTTGAAATCTATCTACCGTTAGCCGAGCTGATCGACGTGAACGTAGAGCGCAACCGCCTCGAAAAAGAGCGCCAGCGTTTGGAGAAACTTTTGGAAAATCTCAACCAGCGCTTGCACAGCCAGGATTTCGTCAACAAAGCCCCGCAGGAGGTAGTGGAGCGCGAGCGCCAAAAAAAGACGGAGTTCGAGCAGAGCCTGAAAAAGATCGAGGCGAACATGGAGCAGTTGGCGGCGTGAGAGTTCGTAGTCACGCCTTCTCCGCCCGCATCCTTATGAAACAAGGAAAGGCGGAGCGGGTAGGCGCTGATGGTGGGAGCGAGGATATTTTCGCTAAAGTTGAACACTTCATCTGTTTTGTTCTTTCTGTGTTAGAAGGCGACTAATACGGACGTTGTAGCGATTTTCCGTAGGCGGCTTTTTAAAGGCGAGGGAGGATTCAAATGCGAATCGAAGCGGTTGACTATTTTGTTTCTGCGCAAGAGAGATTGAATGATGCCAATCTGCTTTATGAAAAGGCGCGCTATTCGTTCGCACTGTATGCTGCCGGAGTCGCAGTAGAATCTTTGTTGCGCGCTTACATTTTTCGTTTGGAGCCGAAACTTGAGGCGGCACATAATCTGCGCATACTTTTTACTGCGAGCCGGATTCATGCTCTTACAACTCAGGTTGAACACGGCCAAATAGGTTCTGCCATCGGCGACCTTTTCAAGCGATGGCGAAACGATTTGCGCTATACTTCCAATGATCGCCTGCGGCGTCATTTGAAGAAAGATAAGCTGGATAGAGGCGTCCGTGGGGATTTTTTGAAAGAAAATTGCCGTATTGCGATTGAAGCGGCTAATACTATCATTAAAATTGGAGCGCCAAAATGGAAACCATTCTGAAACGTATTCAAAAAGCTTTGGAGCATGGATTCTCGCCCAAAGAAATCATTTTGGAACCCGTGTGGGGAGGGATGATCGCTGGTTGGGTCATTTCAAAATCCTTTGAAGGCCTCACGGGCATGGAACGACAGAAAAAAGTTCGGAGATTATTTGATGAATATCTCAGCGAGAAAGATCACTCTCGACTTGGCATTTTTTTAACCTTCACCCCGTCAGAGGAAAAAAGGGTATTTGATGAGGATTTTGACGAATTCGCGGCGCCGGAGAAGAAAAAGGCGTCATCAACAAGAGCAACGAAGCCGATGGCCACGAGACGTAACAATGGGGTGATGAGAAGAAAAACCGTGAACAAGAGCAAACAAACGGTATTTGCACGGTAAGAGCAAACAACATGGAAAACTTAATGGAGCGTGTCCGAAAAGTCTTGCGGAAAGAATTTTTATCCAAGGAACTCCTTCTGCAAAATACTAGTGGTGGAATGGTTGGGGGATGGATCATTTCTGATTCTTTTGATGGGCTGGATGTTATGAAACGCCAACAGAGGGTATGGAAGCTATTCGACGCATATCTCAATGAGAAAGATCGTAACCTTATTCTGGGATTCCATACTTTCACACCACTGGAAAAAAAGATGGCGTTTGACGATGATTTTGACGAAGTCGATGGGCCTGCACGGAAAAAATCATCATCTCTCGGGAAGAACGCAACGGCCGCCAGACATTCTCGAAACGGCGCGAAGCGCAAATACGCTGTGGCAAGATAATAGCTGTGTCGTGAGAAAACGGTGAGAACAAGAAATCATTATGCTGACGAGCTATATCCATGCGGCCTTGTGTCTGGCAAAATATGAAATTTTGCCTGATGACGGAACATTTTTCGGCGAGATTCCCGGCTTCGGTGGCGTTTATGCTAATGCGAAAACGCGCATGGCCTGTCGAGAAAAATTGCAGGAGGTTTTGGAAGAGTGGATTTTGTTGCGGGTTTCCCAAAATCTTGCCTTGCCCATTCTTGACGGCATTGAACTGGCTTTTAAGAAGGTGGCCTGATGTC
>JBOHQZ010000459.1:0-5570 GCA_050732275.1 bacterium | reverse complement strand
AGTTATGGGTTCGATACCATCAACCCGCTCGGTCAGAAAGCCACCTACACGCGGCGCAATATTCTCGCCAACGTTTCGATCACGCAGACGCTTTCGCCGGTGGCGATTATGCGTTTTGGCGTCGATGTTTCGCTGCTCAATGGGTTTCAGAGCAATCCGTATCGCACCGTCAACGTTGCCGGCGGCTATGCGCTGGAAAAACATCCGCAGCAACGTTTGCGTGCTGCCGGTTATGTTAAATTGAACACCCATTTGAAGCCCGCGAATGCGGCGCTGTGGACCGAGTATCGCGTTTACGGCGATGACTGGGGCATTCTCTCGCACACGATTGGCCTCAGGTTTTATCAAAATTTGTCCAAGCGCTTGCTCATGCGGTATCGCTATCGCTTTTACACGCAAAGCGCGGCAAATTTTTGGCGCAAGGATTATTCGCTGTTGCAGCGCCAGCCGGGATTTTTCACCGACGACTACAAGCTCGAGCCGTTCAACTCGCATTTGTTTGGCTTTCATCTGGCTTATAAGCTTGACGCGTTGCGCCAGCGACTGCCGTTGATGGAGCAAACGACTTTGGACGTGAAGTACGAGCGTTTTTTCACCTCCAATAATTTTACCGCCAATATTTTTCAAGTCGGACTAACCTTTGAGTATTGAGCAGGAGGTTTTTATGGCAAGAAGATGGTACACCAGTTTTGCGTTTCGTTGCTTGATCGCGACGGTTTCTGCGGCCTCGGCTGGTAGTGAAAACGAGCTGGCGCATTTGGGCTACCAGCGCGTACGGGCAAATGATGAAGCGATTGTGGCATTGCTCGCCCAGCGCGTCGTGCAAGGATTGCAAAACAACGACCCGTATCTTTACAAAAGCTTTATCGTTGAAAATTTCAGCAAACGCTCGCCGGACGCGAACGTGGTTGAATACAAACTCCAAGTCGGGCATGACACAATTAGCCTCCACTTTGTCAAAAACGGCGAGAGCTGGAATTTGCTCGCCGCCGACCTTGCCGCCGCCGCGCAAAAAATAGTTCCATCGGCTCGCGGCGAGCTGAGCAAAACAGTGGCTGGTGAAAGCTTTACGCTTCTCAGCGCTGGTGAAGGCCATGACGGGACTTTTATCAGCAAAGACCTCGCGACGGAGTATCAAATCAGCACGCTGTCGCGCCGAGTCACCGCTGAGCGGCTGAACCGCAATCTTTTCAGTATGCCGCACTCCAGCGCGCTTTTTGCGAAAGTGCAGCAATTCGATACCGCGCCCTTTTTCCAAGCCAGCTACGTGCAAATGGTCACCGACCCGGCGTGGAATCGCATTGTTTATGGCGATTATCAAAAGTGGATCAAAGCCTACGACGCGGCAGAGACTGGCTTGCGACTCAACCGTCCGCACGGCATCGCCGTCGATCCACAGGGTGTGGTTTATGTGGCAGATACGGGCAATCGCCGCATTCTCATTCTCAAGTTGAGCGGGCCGGCAGACAACATCTCGCTTTCATATCTCGGTGCGATTGTTGATGAAGAACTTTCGCAACCGACCGAACTGGCATGGGATGATCGCAGCACGATCTTCGATTCAAGCGATGATCTGCTTTGGGTGATCGATCGTGGCGCCAATATCTTGCTGGCATATCGCAACACTGCCGAACGAATCGTCGCATATCAGGCAAACGAATTCGTCGATCTCTCGGCATTGGCCATTGGCCGTTTCGATGGTCGCAGCGACGGCAACATTTATATTGCCGATGCCGGAACGAGAAAAATCCATCGCCTTTATTTCGAGGGCGGCTCGATTCGTTCCGTCAGCGCTTATCAAGGCGAGGCGGAAATGGTGCCCGCAGCTTTGGTCACGGATCATTGGGGGCAGGTCTATCTCTCCGACGAGGCGCATCGGCGCATTGAAAAATTTTCTCCGGCGCTGGAGCCATTGGCAACGTTGCGTTCCGACGATCCGAATTTTCAACCGGTGCGTTTTCAGCCTCTCTTCGGCAGCGTGATCACGAGCGCAAATCAACCTGCTTGGTCAGGGTACGATCAAGCTTTTCTCTTGGAAAAGTGGACAGATCATTCCGGCGGCCGGCGCTACGAGCTTGGCATTGACTTGCAAATAAACGAACTGCTGCTCAACGCGGATTTGTCCGAGCTTATCGGCAACACGAAACTTACTGACCCCGGCCATTTGAAATTGGAACTCGTGCCGGTACAGAGCAACAACATTGCGAGTGTGTTGATCGATGCCTGGCAAAACGCCGGGGCGGTGCAACTGCGCTGGGGCAGGCGTTTGCCCAATGGCGAGATGGTAGCCCCGGGTTATTATAAGCTGCGTCATTCACTGCAATCGACTTACGAAAAACCGGCGGTGACCGGCGAGAGCAAGGCGTTTTATCTGCCACTCTACTATTACGAAGATTGCGGCGCTGTCGCGAGTCATGATGCGCATCTCATTCGTGGCGCGCCCACAACTGTTCAAAACGAGACGGTTGCAGCCGACGCGGAGGAGGTGATTTACCATTTTGGCGGACTCAATCCAACAATTGCGTATGAAGTGAGAGCAAGCTATTTTTCCGGCAATGGCGATGTGGAACAAGCGCTCTATGCCGGACAAAATCTCGTGCATGCTCCAATGACGGTCAGCCAAACCGCGACGAAGACCGAGTGGTTACCGATTCCAGCGGCAGCCGTCGCGGATCGTCATCTCGATCTGCGCTTCGTTAAAATCGGCGGCAGTGCAGAGGCAAGCGTAGCGGAAATCTGGCTGCGCGAGGCCAATTACAATCCGGATAATCCTCCAGCGCTCGAAACCGTTACGGAGCAATTACCCTCGGAGTTTGTGCTGAAGCAAAATTATCCGAATCCATTCAACCCGTCCACGACGATCGCGTTCAGCCTCCCGGAAAACCATCGCGGTGCGGTGAGCTTGCGCATTTACAACATGCTCGGCGCCGTCGTGCGTGAGTTGGTCACCGGCGACCTCGCGCCCGGCCATTACACCAAAGTTTGGGATGGTCTGGATAACTCCGGCCAGCGTCTCGCGAGCGGATTGTACATTTACCAATTGCGCGCCGGCAACTTTTCCGCCTCGCGCAAGCTTTTGCTGATGAAGTAAGTTCGTAGTTACGCCTTTAGGCGTCGGATTCAAGAGATAAGAAACTGCTCTGAATAACAAGAGCTTGCCTTGAAATAGGCATTTTGCGCCTGAAGGCGCCACTACGAACATTTTTTTATAGAGACTGAATCAATTGGCACAAAAAATTTTCGATAGAGGAGGTTTTATGTCTATGATGACACGAATGGCGATTATCCCCAAAGCGAGCGCGATGGTGAAGCGTGGCTTACTCAGTTTGGCCGCAACTTTGCTCGCTGCTTGCCAGAGCACCGCTCCGGATGATTTGCTGCTTGATGCTCAACCGACGGCGCTGATTTTTGTCAAATCAAACGGCAGCGACATGCTCGATAACAATTTTATCGGCGGCAATACCGGCGATCTTTACATGCTGGCGCCGATTTCACCCAACGGCCAGCTCAAGAATCTCACCGTAACGTGGACCGACGGCAGCGGCGCAGTGGCCGATCCGGAAATTTCTTACGACGGCCTCAAAGTGATTTTCTCGATGCGGAAAAAAGGCAGCAACAATTTCGATATTTATGAGATGAACCTCACCGGCGAACCAAGAGCGCGCCAACTAACGACTTCGTCGTTCGATGATTGCGATCCGGCGTATCTGCCCAACGGCAAGATTGTTTTCTCCTCCAATCGCCGGAACATTCGCGATGAGTACGAGCGGCGCGAGGTCGAGAATCTGTTTACGATGAATGCCGACGGCAGCGGCCAGGAATGCATCTCTTTCAACAACAGTGACGATTTCGATCCGTTCGTGATGCGCGACGGCAGAGTCGGATGGACACGGTGGGAGCATCATGGCACGCAAAACCGTTTTCCGCTCTTTTTTACGATGCCCGACGGCGGAGGCACATTCTTGTTGTTCGCGCCGCACGACCGCAATTTTTTCCATGCGCGCGAACTGTCGGACGGCAAGCTGGTAGCGGTGATGTCCAACATGGTTCTCGTCGATCGCGGTCCGTTGGTGATTCTCAATTCTGATCAAACCACCGCCGATCCGCCGAAAGACGGCGATTTCATCAACATCACGCCGAACGTGCCGTTAGGTGGCGGCGGTGGCGCAGGTGAAGGCTCTTTCAAATATCCGTTTCCCTTGCCGGATAACCGCATCGTGACGAGTTTTTCGCCAAACGGCCCGGACGGCGATTACGGTCTTTATACGATCTCGCGTGACGGCAAAAATCTGGCGCTGCTCTACAATGACCCGGCGACACACGAATTGGATGCAGTGGTTGTTGCACCGCGCCTAAAGCCGCCGGTTCGCCCGGAGACCATTGATCGCAAAGACTCGACCGGCGTTTTTGTCAATCAAAATGTCTATTTTCGTCAAACGCGTGACGGCCAGTTGCGGCCAAGCGCAGCGCTTCAAGAGATCAAGCAAGTGATGGTGATCGAAGGTATTCCGGTGCCGCCCAACGAACGCAACATGGAGATCGGCGAAACCAGCTCCGAGCGCCGCCGCGTTTTGGGCGTCGCGCCGGTTTATGCGGATGGATCGTTCTCGATTCGTGTGCCGGCCAACACGCCGATTTCGTTCAACACGCTCGATTCGCTTGGGCGCGCCGTCGTCATCAAGCGCAGTTGGCTTTACGCGCGGCCCGGCGAAAAAGTCACCAATTGCACCGGCTGCCACGGCCCGCGCGGTGAAAAGTCCAACTCCAATCCCATCGCGCTCAACAGAGTGCCGACCGACTTGGCCGTGCCGGTGAGCCAGCGTGAGGTGATTGCTTTCAAAAATGCTATCGAGCCGATCATCGCGCAAAAATGTCTGCCTTGCCACGAGGGCACTAACCCCGGTGGCGCGTTGACTCTCGCGCTTGTCAAAACGACGAATTTTTCGGTGGCATACGAGAATTTGATGAACGCCTCGCGCAACAACAAAGAAATGATCAACGTCTCGAACGTGCCGTTTGCACGCAACAGCTACTTGAGTGACGTATTGCTCGGAACCGGCGATCGCAAAACCCTCGGGCCGCATCCGAATGGTGCCAACACACTGACGAAAGACGACATCCGGAAATTCATTACGTGGATGGATTTGGGCGGGCAGTATCACTGAGGGCTGAAGGCATAGCCCAGAGTGTTACTCTTTCAAGAGCTGATTCTTTACAGAAAAAAGACGCCAACGGATGAATTAAGACCAACAGATACAGCATCAGTTGGTGTTAATTCATCCGTTGGGGCAAATTTGTTGACAGGAGAAAATGTGATCGTTCAACTGACTTTTGCAATTGTTCTAACGCTATTCAGCCAACCCTCGCAAAATAATTTGGTTGGCAAAAAAGCCGTGGAATTTTCGCTTCCCGATGTGAATGGGGGAGAGGTGGCTTTACAGAGTTTTCGCGGCAAAGTCGTGTTGCTCAATTTCTGGGCCACGTGGTGCGGGCCGTGCCGCGAAGAGCTGCCGGAGCTGGATCGCGTGCAGGAAAAATTCCGCAAGCGTGGTTTTGCCGTGGTGGCGGTG
>JBOHQZ010000458.1:0-5579 GCA_050732275.1 bacterium | reverse complement strand
GCCGCGAACTCGCTCAAGCGCAGCCCGGCAACGATGGCCAGCCAATACGGTTTCTCCTTCCAGTTTAAATAGGCGATGAATTGAAATAACGTGAAGGCCGCCCACATCGCGCCGGTGCGCTGCAAGAGCCCCTGGGTGCCGGTATAGGAGGTGCCGTGAATGGTTTTGAACCACAGCTCCGGAAAGAAAAAGACAATAACCGTATAAATGATATCCAGGCCGATAAAAGCGAGCAAGATGAGATTGATGAGTTTGGTATTTTTTTCGCTCAACATAAGATATCTCCCGATTTAAAAGCTTTAAGTTCGCTACATCAGGCAAGCGCCATTAGTAACTATCTTTCTGGCCTCCATTTTTCTGTCATTGGGCTGACGACGATACCGCCAATGCTCGCCAAGCAAACGGCCGAAATATTGACAGAAAAATGAATGGCATAAAAGTAAACATTTTTTTCGTCCGGTACCGCATTTTCAACCGTTTCTGTCCGATAGAATGGCCTTAGGCCGTGTACTACTCGCAATGACGTGACAAACTAGCCCTAAATGAGTATAAGCCCGGGCACCAAACGCTTGAACCAGGAAAAGATTTTCATTAGCTTGCGAATAAACTTGATCCAGGCGAGCAATTTCAAGCCGGACATCGTAACGAGCGGATACACGCCGTCGAAGAGTGACCAGCCGATGATGTATGCGGCGTTGCTTTTGAAGATGTAAAAAAAGTGGGGATGCTCCCAAGTGCCGAAGAGGTAGCGCTCGACGAATTTCACGATGAAACTGAAGATGGCCATGAGGAGAAATTGCACCCACATCGGTTGTTTTTCGCGAATGCTCAAATAGAGCCACGACAGACAGAAGCCGATCCAAATGAAGCAATGGATGATGTTGTTGATCCACGGCAGGAAGCTCATGATGCCGATTTTGTAGCAGAGGTAGTTGCCGATGAAAACCGGCACGGACCACGCCAGCGCGATCGTGATGAACGTTTCTCTTTCATCGCGGTCGATTTTTTTCTTGTACGCGCGCATGACCACGAACAGCGCGGCGTAAACGAGAAGCACCGCGAAGACGCGCAGGGGAGTGACGGTGTACATGGTTTTTTCCTATTGAAATTACAAAAGCAGGAAATTGATTTTCACGTAATTGGCTACGCCCGTAGAGAATACTACGGAGATAAATTAGAAAATTTTTTTCTTCCGTGTGAGTTCCAATTCCGTGAGCCAAAAGCTTTAGAATCTTTTACGCCGCAATTACACAATTCTCTCGGCAGCATAATGCGCCAACGACATCACCGTCTGTTGCGGATTGACGGTTAAGCTGCTCGGGAAAACGCTGGCGTCACAGAGATACAGGTTTTTGTATCCATGCACGCGAAAATCCGGATCGACGACGCCGCGTTTGGGATCCTTGCTCATGGCGTTGCCGCCTTGCGGATGGCCGCTGCCCAGGGTGATATAAGTCGGGTCGAGCACGATCTTGTCGATTTTCTCCAGTTCCTTCGGCTCTTTGAAGACGTCGTACATCCAGGTGTTGATCATGACTCGGCGCGCGCCGGCCTCGAAGAGAATTTTGCCGAGCAATTTGAGGCCTTCGCCCAATGTCTTCAGATCGCGTTTCTCCGGCACAAACGCGAGGTCCGGACCGCCGGTGAGGGCGCGTTTCACCTGCCCGTTGCCCGCGGTCCCGACCAGCACCCCGACGCCCATCATATGATCGAAACGCCGCATGTTTTCGTAATGATCCTCGAACCAGCCCGGCATGTTGATAGCTTGCACCACCGGCGGGTTCCACCAGGTTTCGTAAACGAAGCCGCGCCAGGGCTTGGGCAAGCCGTAGTGGGAAATTTGCAGACCGTCATAAGCTTTCAGCTTCTCGTCAAACTCGGCGGTAACCGCCGAGCCCATATTGCAACTGAAATGCTTTCCGACCGGCAAATTCCCGCCGATCTTGCTGCGCAAGAGCAAATAGCTGGAAGCGATGGCGCCGACGGAGAGCACGTATTTTTTCGCGTAAATCCTCAGTTTGCGGCCGTCCGAAAGTTTCGCCTCGACATTCACGACTTCATCGCCGCGCGTGTGCAGGCGGCGGACCTCGCACTCGGCCACGATACGGAGCTTGCCGGGAAATCTTTCTTGCGCCCACGGCAGCGCCGTGTCGAGCATCGACAGCTTTTTGCCATACGCGCAACCGATATTGCAGTAGCCGCATCCCAAACACTCATTGATATTCGCGCGCACGGCGTCCACTTCCATCTCGCCCTCGAAGCCATGCTTGTCGCGCAGCTTTTTGACTCCGTCGACGAAATGTTTTCCGGAAGGATTCAGTCGGTCGTGGTTCTGTCTGGTTATGGGCAGAAAACCATTGATATATTCGATGCTCTTCTGCAGATCTTTTAAATCCAGCCCGGCGTCGTGCTGGCCCGGGTCATTCCAACGGGCGAGCACGTGCTCGGGCGGCGGAAAGCAGACGGCATTATTGACGACCGTCGAGCCGCCGACGCAACTGCCCTGAAGCACGGTAAAGCGGTAATCCGTCGTCTGCTGAAAAACGCCGTCGGCGTAAAGCCGGCCGACCATCTCGATTTCGTCGTCCGTCATCTCGCTGGGCTGAGTATATTGGCCGCGCTCGACCAGCAGAACGTTGTGCCCGTCATTGGCGAAATGGTAGGCGAGAATTCCGCCGGCGGCGCCGCTGCCGATGAGGCAAATATCCGTTTCCAGGCTGGTGATGTTGAGATCGTCGGGCCGGTCGACTTTGAGCGGATGGATTTTCGCCGGAGGAATGAGAGGCTTTTTGAAACTTGCGCGCTCCGAAAAAACGCTGTATCCTACCGAGTCGAAAGAGCGAGGATCATTGTAATAGCCCACATAAGTGAGCTGCTTGCCGATTCGAATCATCGCCTGCACGAGCTGATTCCACCAATCCGGCAGGAAAGGCCAAAGCGAGTCCTTGTAAAAATATTTTTTCAGATGGTGCAGCCGCGTTTCCTCGTCCAATTCGGCAAAGGGCGCCTTGAAATAAAGCAGCGGGTGCAAATACGTTCCGAAAAGCACCACGTAATAAACCCAACGCCGGCGTGCGTTGATGCGGCTGACATAAATATCGACATTGGTGGCGATTTCGGCCGCCGGGACTTTTTCCTCCGGGCCGTGTACGAGAATGTCGGCAAGCGCGATCAGCGTGCGAAATTCGATGGGCCGCAAAAATACCAGATTGAACCGGGCTTTCCAGGCGGCAAGCTCGATCAGCACCAGGCCCGCGGCGATAACGCCATCCAGCGCGGTCGCGCGCCAGAGAATGCCGTTGAGCGTCACCAGATGATCACCGAAGGTGACGGCCATATCGGTGTCTGTGGCGAAAATGAAGATGAGCTGCACCACCACCGCCAGAAGATGGCTGAAAACGATCAGCGTCACCAACGACATGCGGGCGCGCAGATCTTTCCGATGTAAAAACTGAGCATCGCCAGAACGCTAGATTTGACCACGGAATTGGCCACGAAGGGCAGCTCGATAAAGAAATTTTTGGTGAGCGTTAGAAACGTCCCGAGCACGAAGCTCGTGGCGCCAAGCGCAAAGAGAACACCCAAACCCACGAGCACGCGCTGCAGCCAGCGCTCCGCCGTGGTGATTTCGGTGGGCGGCTTTTTGCGGCGCCACAATCCGAAGGCGCCCGCAACGCGCCGGCCCATATTGAGCAGGCGCTGCTTGCACCATGCCAACAAATCAAGCGCGAGGACAATGACTCTCGCTTTGGCATAAAAGATCGACACAACGGCCGCAAGCGTAAAATTAATCAAAATGGCCAGGCCCAGCCCACCCGCCGCCGTTATGGAGTGCGTCCCCAATTGCCAGCCTCGGCTCGTGTCGGCAAACATCAAGAACAACAGCATCCCCACGATCGCGATGAAATGCCCGGCGATGAAGATGGCCACCAGGTCGATGCGCCGGCGCAAATCGCCCGCCGCATAGCGGCAAAGCAGCATCAGCAAGCTGGCCATGACGACCGAGTTGGAGACGAAAGGAAGTTGTTTGAAGAAGCCTTTGAACGGCCCAACCAACGGCCCGAGCGTGAAAATGAAGATGGCCAATAGGTAGACGCTTGCGAGAACGTTGAGCAGTTTTTTGAGCCGTTGTTCTGCTACGGTGAGACTCATGCTAATCCCTCCGGCAATAAATTTATTTTGTTACACGACGTTTTGCCTGTTATACGCGGTAAGGGTTATTTTATAAAAGGCATTCGAGGCGCTTCTCAGCGAAGCAATCCGTTTGTAAATATCCCGGCAGGTTGCTTCGGCAAAAAGCGCCTCGCCATGACTGAAATTTTAACCCTTACGAGTATACATTGATAGACACAGATTTCGCCGGAATTTTCACACTTTTTCTCACAATTTTCCCAAAATTTGTATTTCCATGGCTTGCAGCTTCAGGCGCAAGATGCGCGTCGGCCCATGCGTTACGCTGCCATCGGCTTCGCGAATCTCCACACTGCCCAGCGCTTTCTCACCCACCGGCTCCGGGGCAGCCGGATTGCTTTTGTTGCTGAATAGAATGTGATAACTCGAGCCAATCGGATTGACGGCAAAATCGACGAGCGCCTCGCCCTGCCAGGCGCTTTGCGCGTTGGTGTTGGCGACGACGATCACTTCCTGATCGCTCAAAATGCGCGAAAACGCCAGTACGCCGGCAGGAAAATTCGAGAAACCGAAATGAAAGCCGTCGCCGGCAATTTGGCGAAAATATTGCCGGCCATAGCGCAGCGCCGGTTGGCTGGCGCGCACTGTCGCAATTTTTTGAATGGCTTGATAGAATGGATGTTGACGGTCGAAGGCGTTGGGTTTTCCCCAAAGCGCCTCGCGCACGGCCTCGAGTGTCCTGCCGGCACCGTGCAATCCCTGCTCGGTACCGTAATACAAACACGGGATGCCTTGCAACGCGAACAAGCATCCGGCGGCGAGGGCCACTTGGTCGTCGTAGCGCTGCGGGTCGTTCGGATCGCAGTAATAAAAGCGCTGATGCTGATCGTGGTTGTCGAGAAACGTCACAAAAAATTTGCTCGCCTCGCCTTGCGAGCTGATGATGCCTTGTTGCGCCTGCCGGCGATACTCGAACATATTGATGACTTCAGCCGGCGGGAGATGCCCTTTGGCAGCGTCGGGGAGCTTGTAGAAAAGCGGAAAGTCCAGCGCCGCATCGACACCGATCAGGTCGCTGTCTTCCCTGGCATTACGGCCGATGTAGCGCGCGATCTTGTCCTCATTATCGTAAATCTCACCGAAGGTGAAAAATTCTTTCTTGCCGATGCTGAACGCGAACTCGCGAATCGCGTTGGCAAACACGCGGGCAAAATCCGGCTCGATGAATTTCAACGTATCGATGCGAAAGCCGTCCACGTCGAATTTGGCGATGAGATACTGGTGGGCGCGAATCAGGACGTCGCGCACCGGATAATAAATGCCGTACACCGGACTGAGTTCTTGGCAATCGGTGGCCAGCTCCTTCAGCGAGGCGAAGTCACCACCGGCTTCATCGCCTTCGCCTTTCCGGCGGAAGAACTCGTTGCGGCGCAGCTCGGTGGGCCAAA
>JBOHQZ010000457.1:0-5579 GCA_050732275.1 bacterium | reverse complement strand
CCTTTATGATCTGCCGCGCCGCGCCGAAAAACCGCTGACGAATTTATTGACCGGCGCCAATCAGCTTTCCGCCTCGGCGGGCGGCAACCGCGTGGCGTTCACCGCATTTTATCGCGGCGGCTATGATGTTTATTTATGGAAATCGCCTTTCGCGCGCGCCGATTCTTTGCAGACGCTGCCGCTCACGCCGTTCCGCGAACGCGAGCAAAAGCACGGCAAGGCGTTTTCGCTCGCCGGTCCGATAGCGAGCGGCGCAACAGCCGCATTCACCGACCCCAACAACCGGCCTTTTAAGAATTTTGTTTTTGATGAAGATTTCCGTTCCGGCAAAACGGATTGGGCCGCCGATGGCGCCGCCCGGGTCGCGTTGTCGCCGGAGAAACGGTTAGCGCCGGATGGCTCATTTAAAATTCGCTCCTATCGCCACAAGTTCAGCATTGATTTCGCCGGCGGGGCTGGCGGCTACGACCCCTTCTTTGGCGTGCAAGGTTATACGCAGCTTTATATCAGCGATTTGGCGGGCAACCAGCAGATCGGCCTCGGCCTCAATATCATTCATAGCTTTGCGAACAGCGACCTGCTGCTCGGCTGGAGCAACATCGCTTCCAGGCTGGATTATGGCGTGACGCTTTTTCACGTGGTTAATTTTTTTCAGACGCAGTTCGGTTTGGAGCGCTTTCGCCATCTCGGCGCCGATCTGGCGTTCTCTTATCCGCTCTCGCGCTTCAAACGTCTCGAAATGAACGCCAGCCTGACGCAGCTTCGCGACGATAACCTCTACTTTATTGATCTCCCGACGACGGTGACCAATGCGCTGCCGATCACGCTGGCTTATGTGTCGGATAATACGCTCTTTCGTTTTTTCGGACCGTTCACCGGCACGCGCTATCGCGCCGGCGTGATCGCGGCGCCGAGCATCGGGAGCAAATCGCGCGCCTTTCAAGCCGGCCTGGTGGATTTTCGGAATTACTTCGGCCTCACGCGCGACATCGGATTCGCCTGGCGCGTCAGCGGCGGCGCGAGCGGCGGCAGAAATCCCATGCGCTTTTTGCTCGGCGGCTTGGATAATTGGCTCGACCGCGAATTCGCCCGCAACCTGGAGTTCGAAGATATTAGGGATTTTTATTTCAGCAATTTTGTCACTCCCCTGCGCGGCGCAGATTATTATGAGAAGATCGGCACGCGCTATTTTCTCGTGAACGTCGAGCTGCGCTTTCCTTTGGTGGATTATTTCATTACCCGCTTTCCCTTGCCGCTCGGCATCGCCGGCATTCGCGGCGCCGGCTTTTTGGACGTCGGCTCGGCGTGGAGTTCCGATAAGCGTTTTCGCGCCACGCAAAAAAATGCACAGGGCGAAACCGTACTGCGCGATATTATCGCCGGCTATGGCTGGGGTTTTCGCGCCAATCTCGGCATTTTTCTGCTGCGCATGGACGCGGTGTGGAGAACGAACCTGGCACACAGCCGGCCACCGGAGTATCTTTTCTCTTTTGGGACAGACTTCTGAGTTCGTAGTTGCGCCTTTAGGCGTCGGGCGTCAGAATTGAGAAAATGCTTAATGGAGAATAAAATGCGTACAATTTTGAAAATGTGTCGTGAGAAGCAAATTCTTTTTTTGTTCTTCGCAAGCATACTTCCTATTTTCATTCTCTCCGGCTGCGGCAGCTCGACCCGCAACGCCGGCCGGCAGAACCGCTTGGGCTTCGGGCCGAATGTGGGGGCGCGATTCATCAATTTGCCTTCGGCAGAAAAGGGGCACGGCACGATTGTTTTCGTCGCCGAGATGCGTTATGCCGATATGCAATTCATCAAAACCGATGATGGCTATAGCGCCGAAGTGGACCTCACGTTCTCCTTGCGAGAAAAAGCTCATCCCGAAAAAGTGCACTTGCTAGATCGGCAGCGGAAAGTCGATCTAAAAAATTTCGCGGCAACCGCCGACCGCGATCAGATTCTCCGCGTGATCGAGCCAATGGACGTGCCAACAGGCGAATATGTGGCGAGCGTCGCCGTAATCGATCGCCACGCGAAGAGCCGTGATTTGATCTCGCAAACACTGCGGGTGAATGATTTGCTTTCCGGCCTTCACCTCGTTCAGCCGATTTTGGTGTGGGATTCTTTGGCGGCGTTTCAGCCGGATGCGATGATCCCGTTTCGGCAGCGCCGTTTCACCAAAGATTTTTATGCGCTGCTGGTAATCGGCGGCGCACAAGCGGGCCGCGAGATAGCGCTGCAATATGAATTGCAAGATAACGAAAGCAAGCGCCTGTTCGATCGTTCCCTCCGCTGGTTCGCGCCGGAACCGGTTGTCTACGCCGCCGTGCCAATACCTTTTGCCAAGCTCAGCATTGGCACGACGATGCTGAAAGTCACCGTCGAGCAGGACGGCGCCAAAGCCGAAGCCTCGCTGCCGATTTATGCCAACGTCGGCTTCAGCCCGAAGCAGGGGCAAAGCCTCACGACCTTGATCGACCCGATGCGATACATCATGGATGGAAAAGATTGGCAAGCCTTGAAAGATGCCGGGGCAGAGGAAAGGCTGAAGATTTTCGGAGACTTTTGGGCCGCGCGCCAGCCGGTGAAGAGCGACCCAACGAACGGTGAAGAAGAAAATCCTTTGCTCGCCGAATTTTTTTTGCGCGTGGAAGAAGCCAATTGGCGCTTTCAGTGGGCCGGCCAGGAAGGCTGGCGCAACGACCGCGGCCGCATTTTTATCATCTATGGCGAACCCAACAGCATCCAGCGCCAGCAAAATCAGTATCGCCAAATTACATTCGAGATTTGGACATACAGCGAGCTGGGACGGCGGTTCGTGTTCCAAGAGTTTAATAATGACGGTGATTTCCGGCTGGTTTCAGGCGGGTGATCTTCAATGAAAGATCGTTTGCGCGAAACCATCGAAGACCCTTGGCCAAAGCGCTTCCGGCAACGCCTTGACGATTTAAGCCATCACGAATAAAATCTTTGCCAAAAAAGAAAATATCGACAACACTCGACGGCTTAGGCGAAATTCGGCAGTTAACTTTTTCCTGACACAGATTCCACCACGCCCTCCTGCGCTTGACTTTATCCAACTTTTGTGCCGTTTCCACAGTCTATATTTTAAAGCAGCTCATATAAGCCGGCGAATACAAAGCCGGCAGTGCATGGATCAAAAAAACACCCGGCTTTTTAAGGGCTTTTTCCGTGTGTAATCAAAGCTATCACTGCTTGTAAAAAATTTTACGGCTCAACTTTTTAACCAGATCCACAAGGAGTAAAACGATGTTCAAAAGCAATAAACGCTCGCTGCTCGTTACGGCGACGCTCATCATCGGATTTTTCAGCGGTCTCATTTTCGCGTCGCATTGGGAATTTACGCCCGCGAGCATGAGCCAGGACAAAACCAAGACCTCGCCGCCATCACTCACCGCCGCCCAAGGCCGCGCGTTGCTCCAGCAATTCAGCGCCGCATTCGAAGAAGCTGCCGCCAGAGTCAATCCGTCGGTCGTTCCGATTTTCAGCGAGCAGCTTGTGGAAAACCGCGGTCCCTTCGGCATGCGCAACGACCAGTTCCGCGATTATTTTGGCGACGAATTTTTCCGCCGCTTTTTTAGCAATCCCCAACGTGGCGATGATGAGCGGCAAAAAATACGCGGCTTGGGATCGGGCGTGATCATGAGCCGGGACGGCTATATTTTGACGAACAACCATGTGATCAGAGAAGCGGATAAAGTGACGGTCATGATCAGCGAAAATAAAAAATACACCGCCAAAGTGATCGGCGCCGACCCGCAAACTGATTTGGCTGTTATCAAAATCGAGGCGAGCGATTTGCCCGCCGCGGCCTTGGGCAATTCCGACGACGTGCGCATCGGCCAATGGGTGATTGCGGTCGGCAATCCCTTTGAGTTATTGCACACGGTGACCGCCGGCATCATCAGCGCCAAAGGCCGCTCCTCGGTGGGTCTGGCGCAGTACGAAGATTTCATTCAAACCGACGCCTCGATCAATCCTGGCAACAGTGGCGGCGCACTCGCCGATCTCGACGGCAACGTCGTCGGTATCAACACTGCCATCAGCAGTCCTTCCGGCGGCAACGTCGGTATCGGCTTCGCGATCCCGATCAACATGGCCAAGAAAATTATGGACGAGTTGGTGACCAAAGGCAAAATCACCCGTGGTTATTTGGCGCTCATGCCGCAAGATGTGGACGAGAGCCTGGCGAAGGGATTGAATCTCAAGAGCACCGCCGGCGCGCTCGTCGGTGATGTGACCGCGGATGGCCCGGCGGATAAAGCTGGCATTCAACGCGGGGACATTATCACCGGCTTCAACGGCAAAAAGGTGGAGAATAGCAATCAACTCCGCGCCATCGTCGCCGATGCCGAACCGGGCTCGACGGCGAAGGTGGTTTTGTTTCGCAATAGCCGAGAGATGACGCTGCCGGTGGTTCTCGGCGAACGGCCCAAAGAATTCAATACCAACCGTTCCGGTGACGCAGAAGCGCCCGAAGAGCAAACTGGCGAAAAGCTCGGCCTTTCTCTGCAAACGCTAACGCCGGAGATCGCGCGGCAATTGGGTTATCAAAATGAAGATGGGCTTGTGATTGGCGAGGTGTCCGCAGGCAGCCCGGCCGATGACGCGGGCTTGCGCCGTGGCGATTTAATCAAAGAAGTGAATCGCACCGAAATGGCCAGCGTGCAGGAATTTAAGCGCGCAGTTGGCCGCCTGCAAAGCGGCGACAGCGCCGTCTTGCTCGTCCGCCGCGGCCAAAACACATTTTACGCGGCGATTCAGGTTCCGTAAAAAATGTTCGTAGTAGCGCCTTCAGGCGCAAAATGATGGGGATAAACTCTTATAGGATTATTTTGTAACGTCATCGCGAGCGCTTTTCAGCGAAGCGATCCTTATTTTAAAGACAAAGGGATTGTCCCGCTGAAAAGCGGGACGCCTCGCAATGACTGTAATTTTATCGCTTAATGAGTATATTTTCACGCCAGCCCAATCTTTTTGCCGGAGGAAGAAGTTAGATGGCGAATGCCAGGGAGTTGGCGCAAAGCGCGCTCGGTAGCCTCCACGCGCAGGCGCAAGGCTTTGGTCTCGCGTTCCATCTCCTGCATCTCGAGCTCCAGCCTCTTGGCCTCGGCGTGCAATTCTGCTCTTAGCTCCGCGAAACGCTGATCGACGCTGGCCTCAAACTCATCGAAGCGCCGGCGAAAATAAGCCAGCTCGGCGCGCAACCGCAAAACCTCCGGCGTGCTGACCAGCGCGGCCAATCCCTTGATCAAAATTTGGGCAAATTGCTTGAGAAGACGCATCGTGCTCTCCGTTGATAAATTTTTCTTCATCCTTTTTCTGGCAACTCATGCCACTGTTTTGTATTTCGGTGTAATCAATACTTCGCAAACTTTTGCAGCGGGTGCATTGATGGTCATACCACTCCCGGCGTGAAATTGGAATTATGCGATAAAAGTGTCTTGTTTATATCTCGCCTCTCCTTTTCCCAAGGATTGCCGTCGCTGAGGTAGCATTGTCCCGATGAGCCAAATCAGGTTGATCCTAATTTGTCCGTGGGTTGTGTCTTCCGGTTTTAGCGC
>JBOHQZ010000456.1:0-5585 GCA_050732275.1 bacterium | reverse complement strand
GGACTGGGAAACGCTGTTGTTTCAAATTTACCAGAGATAAAATCTCTGGGCTATTTTCATGCTGTCCCTTTCGGGACGGAACCTTTGCTTGCTAACTTGATGACAACATGAACTGAATACTGATCACTGATTACTGTTTTTCACTCGTACCGCAGCGCTTTCACCGGATTTGCCAGCGCGGCTTTGATGGCCTGCGCGCTCACGGTGAGCAGGGCGATAAGCAATGCCGAGCCGCCGGCCAATGCGAACAGCGACCAATTAAGATCAATACGATAAGCAAAGCCCTGCAGCCAGCGATTCATCGCAAATCCAGCCAGCGGCCACGCGATGAGATTGGCGACGATGACCAGCAACGCAAATTCTTTGGACAACAACAGCACCAAATTGGGAACCGAAGCGCCCAGCACTTTGCGGATGCCGATCTCTTTGGTTTTTTGCTCGGCGGTGAAAGAGATCAAACCCAGCAGCCCCAGGCAGGCGATGACGATGGCCAAGACCGTGAAGCTGTTGATGATCGCCGAGAGATTTTGTTCGGAACGATAATACTCGGCGAGCACTTCGTCGAGAAAGCGAAATTCATACGGCGCGTTGGGATTCACTTCGCGAAATTTTTGCTCGATGAAATTCAGCGTTGTCGAGAAATTTGCGGCGCTCACCCGGGCGATCAGATTGTTCGTGCCGCCGGTGGAGTAGCGCGGATAAAGGATCAGCGGCTTGACGGTTTCGCGCAGCGACCAGGCGTTGTAATCTTGAAAGACGCCGACGATCACGCGGCCGGTGCGGCTGGTATCGGAAGGTCCGGAGGTAAACATTTTCTTGCCGACCGGACTGCCGGCGAAGCCGAGCATTTTTGCCGCGGTGGTATTGATCATCACCGCCTGTTCCAAATCCGTGGAAAATTCCTGAGAAAACGCGCGGCCTGCGGTGAGGGGAATTTGCAGCGTTTCGAAGTAACCGAAGTTGACGTAACCGGCGTCGATGGAAATGCCTTCGTCATCGCCATAGCCCTCGGCCCAATGATCCCAAGTCATGTGGCCGCTGCCGGGGTAATTATTTCCTCCGGCGACGCTGACGATGTTGGGATGGCTGCGCAGCGCGTTCTTGAAGGCTTCATAATTATCCGTCGTCTCTCGGGTATTCAACGGCACGATCACGACGGGATCTTGCGTGAATCCCAAATCTTTCGTGCGCAGAAATTGCAATTGATCGCCGATGATCAACGCGCCGGTGATCAAGCTAATCGAAATGGCAAATTGTGCGACCACCAATCCTTTGCGAATCAATGCTGCCGTGCCGCGCGGGTTCGTTTCGCCTTTCAGCACTTCGGTCGGCGTGAAGCGCGTGAGATAAAAAGCGGGATAAAGTCCTGCGCCCAGTCCGGCAATCAACGCCACAGCCAGAAACGCCAGCGCGACGAGAGGATTGTCGGCAAAACTGAGCGTAATCGTTCTGCCGGCCAGTTGATTAAAGTAAGGCAGAATCAATTCCAAAGCGCCAAACGCCAATACAAATGCAATCGTTGCGATCAACAAAGACTCGCCGAGAAATTGGGAAACGAGACGGTTTTTGTACGCGCCGAGAACTTTGCGCAGGCCGACTTCGCGAGCGCGCCGGCCCGCACGGGCGGTGGAGAGATTCATGAAGTTGATGCAGGCAATAAACAGAATGAACGCTGCGATGATGCCCATGATGTAAACATAAACGATATTCCCATTTGGCTCCAGCTCGCCGCGAATGTTGGAGCGCAGATGAATGCCGAGCAGCGGTTGCGGAATGTATTCATATTGATAGCCAAACTCGCGGGCGCGCGCGCCGAAGTGCCGCTCGATGAAGCCGGGCAATTTTGCAGCAAAGGCTTGCACCTTCACATCATCTTGCAAACGAAAATATGCTCTGGTGTTGAAACCGAACCAATTCGGTTCATCATCTTGCGAAAAAGTGTTGTTGGAGGCGATGAAGTTCGCGTGAAAATGGGAAGTGGCCGGCTGCGCTTTCATCACGCCGGTGACGTTATAGGCCGTGGTGTCCATGTAAAAAATCTGGCCGATGGGATTGACGTCACGGAAATATTTTTTCGCAATCTCGTCCGTGATGATCACCGAGTTGGGATTTTTCAACAACTCCGCTTTATTGCCGCGCAAAATCGCGAACGTGAAAATATCGAGAATATCCTGATCCGCCCAGAAGAAGTTGGTTTCTTTGATGGTGTTCTCATTGAGCCGCAAATTCACGTTTTGCGAACGGCCGAAACGGGAAGCATAAAGAACTTCCGGGTAGTCTTCTTTTAATACCCGCCCAAAGGCGTCTTGCGTGTAGGTCCACAGAATCTCTCTGCCGAAAATCACCGAGCGCGTGTTCATGCGATAAATCTGCTCGGCGTACACGTGATGGCGGTCGTAGCTGAACTCATGTTGAATGAACAGAATCAGCGCCATGCAGCAAGCCATACCGAGAGCCAAGCCGGCGATGTTGATGAAAGAATAGGCTTTGTGCTTGAGCAGGTTGCGCAGCGCGATTTTGAGGTAGTTTTTGAGCATTGGTGACTCCTGATGCGTAATGCGTAAAACGTAAGGCGCAAGGTTTACGAATTACGTTTTACGCTTTACGTTTCACACTTAATCACTCGTATCTCAACGAATCCACCGGATTCGCCAGCGCGGCTTTGATGGCTTGGTAGCTTACCGTCAGGAGGGCGATGGCGAGCGTCAAGATTCCGGTCAGGCCGAATGTGCTCCAGCCGACGTCGATTCGGTAGGCAAAATCTTGCAGCCATTTGTTCATCACCAAATACGCGAGCGGGCTGGCGACGACGAACGCGACGAGCATGAGCTTGGCGATGTCTTTGGACAGCAGTAGAACGATATGCGGCGCCGAGGCGCCCAGCACTTTGCGCACGCCGATTTCTTTGGTGCGCTGCTCGGTGGTGTACGAAGCCAATCCGAACAGGCCGAGACAGGCGATCAAAATCGCCAACGCTGCGGCGATGCCGAAGAGCCGGCCCACTTTCTGGTCGGCCACGTAAAAATCATTCAAGCGCTCGTCGAGAAAATTGTACTCGAACGGATGCGAGGGATCGAAGCGCTCGTTAATGCGCTGCGCCGCCGCCAGTGTCGCTGGAATGTCGCGGCCGTCTATCTTTAAGGTGAAATAGTCGATGGCCTGAAACGGATTGTTGCGATGCCCCAAAACCAGCGGGCTGATTTTTTCATAGAGCGAGCGGAAATGAAAATCTTTGACGATGCCGATAATCAAACCTTGAAACGGCGGGACCGGCTCGTCCCCTGGAGATTGTGACAAGGGGATTTGCAGGCGTTTGCCAACTGCCGCTCCCCCGCCTAGCATCTGCGCCGCGGTTTCATTCAACAAAATCGCGGCAGAATCCGTCGCCATCTCCGGCGAAAAATTTCTTCCGGCCATCAGGTCGATCCCAAACGTGGCGAGGAAATCTTCGTCGATGCCGAGAAGGGACATGGTGCGAATCTCGCTCTCCGGCGCGCCTTCGGGCAATGCTTCGATTTCGACAATATTCTTCCATTCGCCGGGCACGCGCGACGACGCCGAGACGCTGCGCACCGCCGGAATCTGCGCGAACTCGGCTTTCATCGTTTGGAAATTACGCCGCGCATTGCCGCTGTTGATATCGATCACCAGCATCTGTTCTTTCTCGAAGCCTAAGCGTTTGTCGCGCACATAGCTCATTTGCCGCGACACCACGAGCGTCGCCACGATCATGATGATCGACAGAACAAATTGCGCCACCACCAAACCGCGCCGCAGGAGAATATTGCCGGCGCCGGTTTTGAAGCTGCCTTTGAGCACGAGCGCCGGCTGAAAGCGCGAGAGATAAAAACTGGGATAGCTGCCGGAAACAACGCCGACGAGCAACGTCATCAAGCCGAGACCCAAAAGCAACAGGCTGCTCGCGGAAAATCCGAGCTGCAATTTTTTGCCGATAAAGGCATTGAACGTGGGCAAAATCAGCTCGACGGTGGCATAAGCAAGCAGGAAAGCGACGAAGGCAAATAGAATCGATTCGCTCAAAAATTGCCCGATCAACTGGCTGCGATGCGCGCCAACCGCTTTGCGAATGCCGACGTCTTTCGCGAAGTGCATGGAGCGGGCGGTCGCGAGGTTCATGTAGTTGATGCAGGCGATGAGCACGATGAAAATGGCGATGGCCGAGAAAATATAGACGTAAGCGATCTCACCTTTGCTCTCATTGCGGTCGATTTGAATGTGCGACGAGTAGAAATGAATCTGGCGCAGCGGCTGCAGGTACAGCGTGCGGGTCACGCCAAATTCCTTCGCCTTGTGCTGGTCGACGAATGCCGCCAGCTTGGTCTCCGGAATCGGAGCGTGATCTTCTTTGAGCAGTACGTAAGTGATGAAGCCCTCGGAGTCCCACGTATTAATGAAACGTTTCCAGCCGTCGATCGCTTCCAAAGTCGCGAAAGAGAACAGCATGCTGAAATTTAAATGCGAATTGCGGGGCATCTCGCTCAGCACGCCGGTGACTTTGAAATCGCCGTACTGTTCGACGATCAGCGTTTTGCCGTAAGGCTCTTCGTCGCCAAAATATTTTCGCGCCGCTTCGACGGTGAGCACGACGGACTTGGGATCGCGTAAGGCAGTTTTGGGATCGCCCTGCGCCAACGGAAAATCGAACAGCTCGAAAAAACTGGGTTCGGTGAAAAGATAATCGCCTTCGTAAAAACGCGCCTCGCCGTATTGCACCGTGCGGCGTCCGGTGATGGTGCGGCTGACGAGCCGCACCGAGTTGGCGATCTCCGGCAAGTCGCTCACCAACGCCGGCCCCACCGTTCCGGCGGTTTGCGCGCTATGCTGCTCGCCTTGATCCGGCGATTGCTTGACCTCGACGACGCGATAGAGGCGATCCGCTTTTTTATGAAAGGCATCGAAATTCAGCTCGTCGAGAACGTACAACAAAATCAAAATGCAGCAAGCGAGGCCGGCGGCCAAGCCGATGATGTTGATGAGCGAATATTCTTTGTGCTTGCGCAAATTGCGCAGGGCGATTTTGAGATGGTTTTTGAGCATCATGTCTCCAATTGGATTGCGGATCGTGAAGCCAGCGCAGCTAATCACATTCTGCCGAATTAGCCCAACGGATGAAAAAACGACCAACGGATAAAAATTTTTGGTAACAACTCAAGTGCCCTCTATGGCAAAACGATTGGGGGCAAAACTATTTTAATCATCAAGGGTTATTTGGTAATTGTCTGCGAGCGTTTCTCAGCGAAGCAATCCTTGGAAAACCAAGAGATTGCTTCGGCAAAAGCGCCTCGCAATGACTCACATCCTAACCCGCAACAAGTATAACAAGCGTCACTGTTCACTGACAACGGCTCACTGGTTTCTCTCTTCCCTCGCAACCCTCCCGTCCAACAAATGAATAACTCTTTTACTGTAGGTCGCGTTCTTCTCGGAGTGCGTCACCTGAATGATCGTCGTGCCTTCGCTGTTCAGCTTTTTGAACAACTCCATGATCTCCTCGCCTTGCGCGGAATTGAGATTGCCGGTCGGCTCGTCGGCGAGGATCAGCTTGGGCTTGACGATGACGGCGC
>JBOHQZ010000455.1:0-5603 GCA_050732275.1 bacterium | reverse complement strand
ATCAATGACGTCGCCTTTAGCTCGAAGGGAGACTTCATTGCTACGGCCAGCGACGACAATACGGCACGGATCTGGGAAGTGGCTGGCGGCAAGGAAAGCGCTCACATGACACACGAGGGTGACGTGAGAGCCGTTGCTTTTGGGTCAAGTGGAGAATTTCTCGCCACGGCAAATTTTGATCGATCAGCAAGAATATGGAACGCTGCTACCGGGCAACTTTTGCTCACATTTTCCGGCCATCGCAATTCGATCAATGATATCGCCTTTAGCCCGGATGGAAAGCGCCTGGCGACAGCCAGCGAGGATGGCACCGTGAAATTGTGGGAGGTCGCTTCAGGACGGGAATTGTTCACCCATTCAAACAAAAATATTGCCGCTTTTGAGGGTCTCGCCTTCAGTTCAGATGGGAGTCGTTTAGCCACGGCCGGCACGGATGGAATCGTGAAAATTTGGGCCGCCGCTTCCGGTCACGAATTGCTCATCCTGTCCGGCCATACCGCCGCCGTCAATGATGTCACTTTCAGCCCCAATGGGGCGCGTCTCGCCACGGCCAGCGATGACAAAACGGTGAAAGTGTGGGACGCCGCTTCCGGCCAGGAGTTGCTCACCTTCTCCGGTTATAACGCCGCCATCAACGGCGTTGCCTTCAGTCCGGATGGCAGGCGGCTCGCCACGGCCAGTGATGATAAAACGGTGCATGTGGAGGCGCTGATTATAGAGGACCTGATCGCCCTCGCACAAAAACGTGTCACCCGCGCCTTAACGATAGAGGAATGCCAGCAATATCTGCATCTGGAGAAGTGCCCGCCCATGCCGTTTTGAGGTTTATGAAAGGCAAAATCAAAATCTCCTTGGCCTCCCAGGTTGCCGCAACTTTCGCTGCTTTGTTCTTGTCCGTTATGGTCATCGTTGCTTTCGCGGTTCGACAGATCATCATCAGCCAGTTCACCTCCCAATACCAACGGGACCTTGCCTCGAGATTGCACGCCATCCAACAAGAAATGTCTGAACGTCGAACCGCCATCGGCAGCCAATTGCGGCAACTGGCAGGGAAGCTCGAAGCTGATGAAGAGTTTCGTCTTTATACCGTCGCCCTTAAAGAATATCACCAAAATTACATTCTCGATTATGCGGAAAATTATATGCCGGCTATGAGCCTCCAAGCTCTCGAAATCGTCGATCATAACGGCCTGGTCTTGAGCTCCGGCCATCACCGCAATGCTTTTGGCAGACGGGTCCTTGGCCAGATTCGCCGCTTGTCCCGCTTCGCGGGACTGGGCCCGCAACCGGCTTTGGCCTGGTTTAAGCGCGCCAACGGAAAATTTCTCTGTCTGGCAACGCTGGACTCCATCAAATTGGGAACTCAAAAGTTTTATATTGTCGGGGGCATTGAGATGACTTCATCATTTTTGCGCGGCTTTCAGCGGGATACGACGGAATTCTTGATTTTGCAGCTTGCAGATACCGTTTTCAGTTCGTCATCACAATGGGTTAAAATGGCGCGACGGAGTAAAATGAATTCTCTGCAAAGCAAGTCCGCGTGGTTGACAGCGCTCGATAAACAGTACTCGCTGGGCGAAATCACACTGCCCGTCATATCTGAAAATGCCATCGCAGAAGAAATTCTTTTCCTGCTCCATTCCAAAATCGAGTTAGCGCAACTTTTAGAAGATCTCAACCGGCGCATTTTCATTATTATTGGGGTTGGAATGATCGTTGCGATCGTTTTGTCGATATGGCGAATCCGTACCGTGGCTAAACCTTTACATCGCCTCGCTGACGCCGCCAGCCAGCTTTCTTTGGACAAGCTGAATGTTAAATTTGACGGAGGCGGAAATGACAATGACGAGGTCGGTGTTCTGAGCGATGCGCTGCGCAAGATGGTGCGGCGCCTCCGGCAGAGCCGCATTGAGCTGGCAGTCGCAGAGCAAAAAGCCGCTTTTGCGGACATCGCCCGTCAAGTCAACCACGATCTCAAGAATGGGTTTATTCCGATTCGCCATGTGATGCAGCACTGGATGGAAATCGCCGAAACAGACGCCGGGAAGCTGATACAAATATTCAATGACCGCAAAGCGACGGTTTTGGAAAGCCTGGATTACCTGGAAAACCTCGTTCACAATTACGCGCAGCTCCGGCCCAACACCCGGATTTCCGAGGTGAACGTCAATCAAATCATTTTTGACTTATTGGTAAGTTATCAGGATCTTTCCGATGGTCGCATTCAATTTCAAGCTTATTTTGATCCGAGTGAGCCCGGCGTCCAAGCCGATGCCATGCAGCTCCGGCGCGCCTTCGAGAATGTTCTGCGCAACGCCATCGAGGCCATCGCCGGCCAGGGCAGGATTTCGGTTTCCACGGCAGTGAAGGACAATCATGTTATCATCACCTGGAGAGATTCCGGCAGCGGAATCCCCGAGGAAGTCTCCCGGCAAATGTTCAAAGCGCATGTGACGACGAAGCCAGGCGGCACCGGCCTGGGATTGATAAATGTCAAACGCATTATTGAAGATTTTGGCGGTACCGTTACGGTCGCCAGCGCAGCCGGGCAGGGCACGACGATACAACTGACGCTTCCAGAAACAATAGGAAGTAGGACAAAGAATCAAATTTCGCGAAGGTTGATTGATGCCGACGATTCTTGTTGTTGATGACGTTAACGCTTTACGCGATCAATATGCTTATGATATCCGCCGCAAAACCGGCTTCGAGGTTTTAACCGCAAGCAATGGCCGTGAAGCCTTGAATTTGCTTGGCGGCGAAGACATCGATGTGGTGATTCTCGATCTGGAAATGCCGGTCATGGACGGCCTTGAAATGCTGGAAATTATGGTGAAGGAAGGCCGCGAAAATGTGCCGGTGATTGTCTACACGGCCAAGGGCAGCTTCGAGCGTTGCGTGCGGGCGATGCAACTGGGGGCGCATAATTTTTTTGCCAAGGATGAAATCGCTCTTGACCAACTGATCGAAAAAATCGAAAACGCCTTGAAGCACCGCCGGCTCATGCTCGAGAGCAGCGTCCTGCGTCAAGCTGCTCGTGAGCTCTCTCTGTTTATTGGAAAAAGCGAAGCTGTCAATAAGCTACGGCAGTCCATTGAAATCGTGGCGGACGTTCCCAGCAACGTGCTGATCTTGGGAGAGAGCGGCACCGGCAAAGAGCTGGTGGCGCGCGAGCTCCATCTCTACAGCCCCCGGGCGAAGATGCCGTTTGTGGCCGTGAACTGCGCCGCGATTCCGGAGAACTTGGTGGAAAGCGAGTTGTTTGGCTTTGAAAAAGGCGCCTTTTCCGGTGCGGTTCGCGCCACGCGAGGAAAATTTGAAGTGGCCAATGGCGGCACGCTTTTCCTCGATGAAATCGGCGATATGCCCCTGCCCATTCAAGCCAAATTGCTCCGAGTTCTGCAGGAAGACGAAGTGACTCGCATTGGCGGAGAAGGGCGCGTCATCAAGGTGGATGTCCGGGTCATCGCTGCAACCAATCGGAATTTGGAAGAAGAGATTGCGAACGGCAGCTTTCGCCACGATTTGTATTATCGCATCTGCACTCACGTGATTCGTGTGCCGTCCCTGTTCGAACGCTTTGACGACATCGAGCTGCTCACACTTTATTTTGTCGAGCGCACCTGCGAGCGCTTTGGCATCCCGCCAAAAACTGTCACGCCGGAGGCATTGTTTGTTTTAAAGTCTTATGACTGGCGCAAAAACAATGTCCGCGAATTGGAAAATATAGTGGAACGAATGATCATTCGCTGCAATGGCAAACAGATTCTGCCGGAGCACATTCCTGCTGACATTCTTGAGAAAAACGAGGCGCCTTTGTTGAATCTGAGCTTATCCGTTAAAAAGACCTTTCACGAGCTCAAGGAAGAAGCGGAAAGGAAGATTTTATTGCACCATCTGCAAGCCCACGACTGGCACATCACCAACACCGCCAAGACTCTGGGCATCTCCAACCATTCCAACCTCCTCAAAATCATGCGACGTTTGGGCATCAAGCGCTCGCAATACCGCAATTAGTCGCTGGTCTGCACGATCTTCCCAATCTGTGAGGAAATTTCTTTTCGAGGTATAGGATAATATTCCCTCGTGTGTCGGACAAAATCCTTCAGTGTGTCAGGCAAAACCCTATTGCCGTGTAAGTTCGGACACGTTTTGCTAAACTCAAAATTTATTAAAGTCGGTGCAGGGAAATTATCAAAGCTCATGCCTTTTGTTGTGTTCAGTCGAACACATGCCGAACTCACCATCTCTTCTCATCACAAAAAACCCTTCTGGCAGAAAGTATTTGTTTTTTGTGAGCTACTGCGCGCGAGACTTCGCGCTGGCCATTGCGGCACGATAATTGAATTTAATGAGCACTTAATGGAATTCCATTTACCAAAGTGGATGTACCATGAAAAAACAAATCTATGAACTATGGATGGAGAAATAGCATGAAGAAACGACGGTATGACCAATTGACTGTGAGTATGTTGAAGTGGGTGTTGATGTTCGGTTGTATTGGTTGTATTGCCGCGCCTGGGGTTGATTTTCAGCGGGAGTTGGCAGCACAAACGCCGGCCAATTTTAAAATCGCTTTCATTGGCGATCAAGGCTTGGGAAACGAGGCACGAGCGGTTTTGAATCTGATCAAATCCGAAGGCGCCCAGGCCGCCTTACATCAGGGTGATTTCGATTACGAAGATGATCCGGCGGCATGGGAGGCGCAAATTAACGATGTCCTCGGCGCCAATTTTCCCTACTTCGCCTCAGCGGGAAACCACGACGAGGCGGAATGGGAGGGTTATCAGCAGCTCATGGAAAGCCGGCTCACTCGGCTGGGAATCACATGGGATGGAGATTTAGGGGCAAAATCTTCGTTGTACTACAGAGGCATTTTTATCGTCTTGGTTGCACCTGGAGTGGATGTGCCAGAATCATCCGGCCACGAGGTTTATATACGAGACAAGCTGGCGGCGGATAATTCGATTTGGAGCATTTGTAGCTGGCATAAAAACATGGAGGCCATGCAAGTCGGCGGCAAAGAGGACGAGACCGGCTGGGATGTATATGAAGAAGCGACCAAGGGCGGGGCGATTATCGCAACCGGCCATGAGCACTCATATAGCCGCACCCACCTGCTGAACAATCCCAGCAATCAAACCGTTGCCAGCCGCTCCGATACGTTGGTTCTCACCAAAGGCCAAAGTTTCGTTTTTGTCTCCGGACTCGGAGGCGCCAGCATTCGCGACCAAGCGCTGGAAGGTGATTGGTGGGCGAGCATCTATACCTCCGACCAAAGCGCCAATTACGGCGCGCTTTTCGGAACCTTCAACGTGAATGGCATTCCCAATTTGGCGACTTTCTATTTCAAAGACATCGATGGCAATGTTGTGGATCGTTTTGCCCTTATTAGCAAGGTCGAGGGAAGCACGACGGGGGTTGATGAACCTCCCGCGAATATCGCTTCCAGCTTTACGTTGGAACAAAATTATCCAAATCCTTTCAACCCCACGACAAAGATACGATTTCATCTAACCAAAGCGGCGCCGACAAAACTGGTTATCCTCAATCTCATGAGACAGCCGGTGCGGACTTTGTTAGCGGGTGAAATGGCCGCGGGT
>JBOHQZ010000454.1:0-5609 GCA_050732275.1 bacterium | reverse complement strand
TTCCGGCGCGCGCGTGGTTGGTCAAAATGGCGGTGAGATTATAGCGCAGCGAATCGCGCCGGGCCGGCCGCGGCAAATTTTTCCACGCGGCGAGCGCCGCCGCCGTGGTGGCGGCCGGATCGGCCCCCTCCAATGCAACGCGAGGGCTGAAAGGCTCGGTGAAAGCGACCGAGCTGAAACGCAAATGTTGGCCGTCGCTCTCCGCCAGTTTGAGGGGGCGCCGCTCGCGCAGGTTTTTGCCGGTGTCGCGGTCGGTAATTTCGAGCGCGATCTCGTATTCTCCCGGCGGCAGGTCGAACGCGGCGCGCTCGAGGTTGAATTTTTTGCGGTCGTTGGTCGCCTCGAAGCTGCTCACCGTCAATTCCCGTTTCCAATTGCGGCTGTCGATCAGGTTGTTCTTTTTATCCCAGATGGTGACGTTCATTTCATATTGCGCGCGATAGCCGCCCGTCTCTTCACTATCGGAGGAGGCCTTGACGAATTGCAGTATGTCGTTGACCATGCCGATGTACACCTCGACGCGAAAATGGCCGGAGGTGTCGGCGGCAAATTGATAAGCGCGAAAAATATACGCCGGCATGCCGACGGTCTGATCGAAGTCGACGATGGCAGTTTGGGGTTCGTGGGCCGGGACGGCTTGGGCGTGCGCGATTCCCGGCGCGCTCGCCCAAACGCCCAGCCCGAGGGCGCCAAGCGCCAGCAGGCAGAACGGAAAACGGCACGGTTTCAATTCGGCGCGACGGCCGCCTGCAACAGGGGTTTCAGGCAAGGGGTTCTTTCTTTTTGAAAAATTCGCCAACCGATAAAAGGGATAGTGGCTCTTGCTCAACCACATAGAACAACTCCATAGAGGTTTGCTATTTCAAAGAATACCGGCAAAGCCGGATGGTGCGGAGCGGTCCGGAAATTAAATGATTTCAAAGCGTTAATATTGGGCTCTTCATTAGAACTCCGTGCCCAGCGAGAAATAGTATTGCGGCTTGTCGGTGCGCTGCAAATCGGTTTTCCAGGCCACGTCGAAGCGGAGCAGCAGGAAGCCGAGATTGGCGCGCGAGCCGAAGCCGTATCCCATCAGCAGATCATCCAGCTCCGGCAGAAAGCCGTCGGAAGATCTGAAGGCGTGAAAGCGTTCGAATTCGCCGAGCTTGCCTTCCCACGCCGCGCCGATGTCGGTGAACAGGGCGCCGCGCACGTTTTGCAGGCCGAGCGGCAGCGGCCAGCCGAGAATGAGATAGCGGATCATCGGGAAGCGGAACTCGAGATTCATCAACGCGAAACGGTTGCCGGCCTGCTCGTAATAAGCGGTGCCGCGCAAGGGCGTTTCGAAGCTGGAGAAATACACGTCTTCCGGCTGGTCGATGCGAATGCGGCCGCCGCGGAATTTCCGGTTCAGCCAGTTATCCAGGCCGCCGAGGTAGAAGCGCTGCGGGTCGCTGCCCTCGCTGATGCCGCCGGCCAGGCGATAGACGAGATTATATTCCTTGCCGAATTTGAGGTATTTGCGAATGTCGGCGCGGAACGTCAGAAAACCGAGACCGTTCTCATTGTCATACTTCGGCGAAAACGTGAGGTTGTATTCACTGCGGCCGCCGTTGTTCGGCCCGGTCCATCCCCACAGCGCCGTGTCGTTGACGTACGAAATGCTGCCCATGAGCACGCGGATTTTGCGGCTCGGGAAGCTGAAAACGGTGTTGTTCGACAGATCGATAAACTCGTCGAGAAATTCGCGGTTGATGTTCAGCCAGGACAAGCCGCCTTCCAGCCGCTTGAAAGTGTTGAACGGCCGCGAAGCATAAAGGCTCATGCCGAAATAGCGGTCGCGCATCAGGCCGAAGGCGTCGCTGTAAAAAAACCAGGCGTGATGAAAGCCGCCGACGCCGATATCGGTGCGCTTGGGCAGATAAAAATAATTCAACTGGTAGTTGGAGTTGCGGATGTCGTAAAACAGATCGGTATAAAGATCGACGCGATGGTTGCCCAGCACGTCGGAAAACGAGAGCTGGGTCTGGCCTTGCACGCCGAAGAATTGGCTGTAGCCGGCGTTGCCGTAGATGATGTCCGGCGAAAATTTGGGTTTGTATTTGTGGACCTTGTAGCCGCCGCTGGCAAGTTTGTATTGCGTGGTGTCGAGAAAGGCGATCTGCTCGGCCCTGGTCTTGACCACGCCTTCGGCAAACTCGTCGCCGAAAACATAATGCCGGTATTTCTCGCCGTCGCGGTCTTCACGCGCTTCCGCCGCGGTGATGTGCGTGTCGATATTTTGGTCTTTTTGTTTCTGTTCGAGCTGCGTCAAAAACCGCGTTTTGGCCGGATTGATTTCGCCGGGCTTGATGTCGAGCGGATTTTTCAACATATAAATATCATAGCCGGCATTGTACCACGACACAAACGCCAGGCGCGAGCCGTCGCCCGTCCAGGAGAGATGAAAGACGCCGGTGATGACGTTGGTGAGGGGATGCTCTTCTTGCGTGGCGAGGTCGTGAAGATAAATATTGTAAATGCCGGAGCGGTCGCTGCAGAACGCGAGCTTCTTGCCGTCCGGCGAGAACACCGGTGTTTTTTCAAAATACGGCGTATCGGTAATCTGTTCGATTTTGCCGCCGGCGGCATCAATGGCATAAACGTCGAGATTGCGATAATCCATGCGCCAGACCTTAAAATCTTCCGGCAGCACGGAAGGCTCCGTATGGCGGCCGCGGTCGCTGACAAACACGAGGCGGCTGCCGTCCGGCGAATAAGCCGGATCTTGGTCGCTGAAGACGTCGTTGGTGATTTGGCGCAGCGCGCCGGTGCTGAGATTCACCGCGTACAGATCGCAGGTTCCGTGCTTCATGCCGGAAAAGGCAATCTCGTCATTTTTCGGCGACCAGGCGGGAGAAAAAACGCCGTCGAGGCCGAACTGCAGCGAGCGCACGATTTTGCGCTTTTTCACGTCGACGATTTTCAGCGCGTCTTCACCGCCGGATTTGGCCGCGAAGGCGATGTACTTGCTGTCGGGCGACCAGGTAATGCCCGGCCGCAGCCAGTGCAGCTCTTCGAGATCGCCGGTCTTTTGGCCGCTGACGAGCTTGGAGATGATCTTGCCGTCGATGGCGCTCATCATGTAAATATCGAAGTAATCGGATTTGTCCGAGAGAAACGCGATCTTATCGCCGTTCGGCGAGAGCGCCGGACTGTTGTTGATGAAGTTGCGGTATTTAGTATGGTCGGTGAGCTGGCGCGCCATCTCGTCAGGCTCCTGCCGGCCGGCGATGTCGGGCCAATATTCTTTTTTCAAATGTTTTTGCCAGCGCTTGTTCAAGTCTTCCATGCCCATGCCGATCGACTGCCGCATGCCGCGCTCGAGGCTTTTGTTGATCTTGACTTTTCCCAAAAGCTCGCCGATCTTCTCGCCGCCGTATTTTTGCGAGATGTAATACAGCACCGATTGCCCGCCCTTGTACGCCAGAAAGCCGCCGAGATAAGGAATTTCCGGAACGTAGCCGTTGAGCGCGCCATCGCGCATGAACATGTCGCTTTCCGTATCCCAGCCACGGCTCTCGTATTCCGCCAGGCCTTCGACGAACCACAGCGGCAATTGCAAACGCGCCAGCCCGGTGATAATCGACTGCACGCCGGAGCCGTAGACCATTTGCAGCATCACCGCGTGCGTCAGCTCGTGGTGAATCACGTGGCGAAATTTCTCCCAATTGCCCTCGTAGGGAATGACGACGCGGTTCTTGAAAAACTCGGTGAAGCCGCCGACCGATTCTTCCGGCGGCGCGATCTGCACGTTGGTCTGCTGAAAATCGTTATGGCTGTTGTAGAGAATGATCGTGATGCGGCTGCTCAATTCGTAGCGAAAATCGTCTTTCAGCTCTTTATAGCTCTGCTCCGCCACCTCCGCCGTGAACTCGGCAATGTCCAATCCGCCCTCGTCAAAATAAATATCGAAGTGCTCGGATTGGATATACTTGGTTTTGAACTCTTTGTACTGGACGTGGTTTTTGCCGAAGGTCTGACCAAGGCTCGGCTGGACACAAAACAGGCAGAAGAAAGTTATCCCCGTTGCGGCGAGGAACATTTTTTTCATAACACAGTCTCCAAATATGGGGCGAAGTCGGACTTGCGCGGCGGAATTTGGCAAAATTTAGAAAAATCGTCCTGCGCAAGTCCGGCTTCACACACTTTATAAGGTCGGAATTTTTTTTCTAAAGATCAACAAAATATTTAGCTGCATGGTAATGCCTCACTTATTGGTGGAAAAACGTAGCGCAGTCTTCCAGACTGCAGACAAGATGTCTGCGCTACCCACCCGTAACTGAGGTGATACGCTGCATGTATTCCATAATAAGACAAACCCCGTGCCAGTTACAAAAGTTTCATAATTTTAGACGATTAGACCGCCTCCGGCGGATTTATGTTCAATGGCAAAGCCGAAACAAACCTCCACCGTCCGGACGGTTTTCATGAAAATAGGATTGCGCCTGGCTTGAAATAAAACTTGCAAATGACCGGCAGGAGCATGAAATTGATTTTAATGAATCTTTCAAATTACGAAATCGGTTTATGCCAAACTTGCTGCAACGTCCGGGTCGTCAACAGCGGGCGCGGCAGCACGTTTTATCTGTGCCGGCTGGCGGAGCGCGAGCCGCGCTTCCCCAAATACCCCCGGCTGCCGGTGCTGGCTTGTGACGGATATGAACCTGCCGAGGCTCCGAAATCATCGAGCAGCCAGCCGACACGAACAGAAAATGAAAGCAAGTAAACCCAACGTGGACGAGCCTGCCCTGCCAAAGCCCTGGGCAGGGACCGCAACCAAAAAGGCCGCTCACGGAGTGTTCCGCCTGGCGGGATCACGGAAGAAATTTTCATGAATTCATTTCCGTATTTTTTTCTAACTTTCGCTGCGCCATGACATAATTCCTGCTTGCTTTTTGCATCCCGTCTCCCTAAATTGCAGACATCGCAATCGCCGCTTTGACCTCGGACTTTGGACTTTACTGACCTCGGACGCTACTGACATTGCACTTCTTTCTCGGAGAAATTTCATGAAATACGTTTTGATTATTTTGACCGCGCTGCTGACCTTCAGTTTGCTCCTCTCATGCGGGACACGCGACGACCGCAACGACATCCGCACGCAATATGGGGAGCCGAACTCCCTCCGCCGGACCGGCGTCGATCCGTTTTGGAGTGAAACGTGGTTCTACGGCCGCCGCGGCCTGGCCTTTGAATTTCGCCGCACTTCCGGCTGCGGCAGCGCGCGCGATGTTTATTTGTATGTTTCCTATCCAATCGCCATCGACACGACCGCGGCCGGCCTCGCCAAGCCGAACGCCGGAGCCGGCGCCCAAAAGCATTTTGAGAGAACCCTTTCGCCGGTCGCGCCGAATTAGCGTTCGTAGTCGCGTTCGTAGTAGCGCCTTCAGGCGCAAAACGTCAAAACCAAGTAACGTTTTTCTTTTTTAGAAACTGTTCTTTTGAACCCCAAGCCCGACGCCTGAAGGCGTAACTACAAACTGAAGGCGTAACTACAAACTGAAGGCGTTACGACAAACATGCACCTCATCGAACTGACTTCTTATCTCGACGTCTACCTGCAGCTCGCGGATTTTACCGACAGCTCG
>JBOHQZ010000453.1:0-5617 GCA_050732275.1 bacterium | reverse complement strand
ACCAAACCCTGCGCCCGGGCGTGAAACGGCGCGTTGGCCAGGAGAAAAAGAATTCCGCTCGCGCAAAGCGCGTGCACACGAGGCCAGCGCTTCGCTTTGGCAAAGTGTTTGGCAAAGAATGGTCGCATAAAATAAAGAAGTTTGTTTGGGAAAACAAAGATACAGCGCCGAGAACCTAGGCTTGCAATAGCTGTAATTTTATCTCTAAACGAGCATAAAACGGTTTTTCACAGCGCTTCTATATTCAAGAGGCAACTAAAAAACAAGGCTGAAGGGAGGGAAAGTCCTATCCGTGTCACTTATGTGACACTATAGCAAAATATTTGACGAAAAGCAAGATTTTTTTAAGTGGGTGGGAAACTCGTTTGTTGGCAGACGATCGTAGCCGTAGGTTGTTATGGACGAACGCCATTCCGAGCGTAGCGAGGAATCCTACGGACGCAGTCTGCTGCCAAACAGATTCCTCGTCGCTGCGCTCCTGGAATGACATACTCACTCAATAAAAACACTGTAAATTAAAAAGCGGGCCGATTGCCACTCCGAACAACCAGCCCAATCATAGCAGTATCCAAGATCAAACCTCCAATATCCCTACGGGCGTAGCCAGTTTACACCGCAATCAACGCATGTAACTCAGCTTGTGTGTGATGCAATTTTGCATACACGCCATCCGGTTTCGCGAGCAGCTCTTCGTGCGTGCCTTGCTCGACCAATTTTCCATCTTCCATGACGAAAAGCCGGTCGGCGATGCTCAACGTTGACAAGCGGTGCGCAATCGCAAACGTCGTGCGCCCGGCCACCAAGCGCTGCAGCGCTTCCTGAATTTTCTTTTCTGTTTCAGTATCAACGGAGCTGGTGGCCTCGTCGAGAATCAGCAGGCGCGGGTTGTGCAAAATGGCGCGCGCGATACTGATGCGTTGGCGCTCGCCGCCGGAAAGCGTCTGCCCGCGCTCGCCGACGATGGTCTCGTAGCTGTCCGGAAAGCCGCAAATAAACTCGTGGGCATTTGCCGCTTTCGCGGCATTGATGATATCCTTCAAATCGGCGTTGTGCGAGCCATACGCGATGTTCTCGGCGATCGTGCCGTGAAAAAGATACGGCTCTTGCAGCACCACGCCGATCTGCCGGCGCATGCTCGAAAGCTCAAGATCGCGCACATCGACATCGTCGATTTTCACGCTGCCGTCTTTCACATCGTAAAAGCGGCAGATGAGATTGACCAATGTGGTTTTGCCGCCGCCGGAGGGACCGACAAGGCCGATCATCTCGCCCGGCTTCACCTCGAACGATACGCCTTTCAACACATTGCGCACGCCGTCGTAAGTGAACGTGACATTCTCAAACTGCACGTGGCCGCGCAACGGTTCGATGCGCGTCGCCTCGGGTTTGCTCACGATCGTCGGCACGGTGTCGAGCACTTCGAACACGCGCGAGGCCGAGGTCGAAACGCGATTGATGGTGCGGCTCATCATGCCGAGATGCTGCACCGGCGCCCAAAACATCCACATGTAACCAGTGAACGCGATGAACACGCCGAGCGGCATGCCCTCGGCGCCGCCGGTCATGGCGTAACGCAACACGCGCGGCGCGCCCACGGCCCAAACGATGAGACTGCACACGTGCATGAGCATTACCACTGTCGGCCAGAAGCGCGTCCATTGCCGGTGCAAAATTTCCGCCTCGGCTTCGAGCGCATCGTTCTTCTCGCGGAAGCGCTTCACTTCGTGTTGCTCTTGCGCAAAAGCTTTGACGACGCGAATGCCCGGAATCACATCGGACAGCACGCCGGTCATCGCCGACCATTTGCGCCAAATGCGCAGAAACAGCACTTGAATTTTTTGGCTGTGCCAGTAAAACATCGCGGTCATGATCGGCAGCGGCACCAGCACAAAAATCGCCAACGACCAGTCTTGCAAAAACAGCGCGACGGCCACGCCGATAATCTGCAGCACCGATACCACCATTTCGATAATGCCGAACGTAACGAAGTCCCACAGCCGGTCGGTGTCCGAGCTGACGCGCGTAATGAGCGAGCCGGTGGTGCGCGAGCCGAAGAACGACAGGCTGAGCTTCTGCATGTGACTGTAGATGTCTTCACGCAGTTGCTTGGCGACTTTCTCGCCAGTGAGCGCCATAATGCGCAAGCGCAAAAACGAAATGAACTCGCCGATGCTCCAAACCGCTGCGAGCGAACCGATGACGATCCATAGCAAGGATGATGCGCCCGTGCCGTGTCCACTTTCCACCGGCTTCAAGATCTTATCGACGAGAATCCGTGTGAGGTATGGCGGCAGCAGTTGCAAACCTGTGAGCATGACTGCCAGCGCGAGCCCAATGGCGACCGGCTTTTTGTGCGGCTTCAAATAGGCGAGCAATCGCAGCATCACGCCGATCTTGGGCATGGCCAATGTTGCCTTCGCCTCCTTCACCGCTTTCAACACCGCGTCCTGATATTCCGTTGCGGGATCGAAATCGCCGGCGAGCTCCTTGGGCGTCGAACTTTCCAACAGGCGCTTGCGCGTTTGCTCGGCCACAAATTGCAAATTGCCAATAGCGGGCGCTTGCCGGCGCGTAAACTGGAGCGAAGCCAATAACTCGTTTTTTGTGCTGATCACATGCAGCCGGCTGCTGGAAAGGCCTTCGAGTAGCTCAAACTTTTCGATGTCGAGCAATGAGAGCGTCTGTGCCGTCCAGGCCGTCTGGCCGTTTTTGAGCGCGCCGTCCGGCGCCAGGATCACGAGATGGCGCTCGCCCAAAATCAGCCAACACTCGCTGTAGCGCTGCTGCCCATCGAGATCGCTCAATGCATAAACGCGCACGGTCTCGTCCGGCAGCGCTTTCGCAAACGCTTCGCGCAAAGGCAGCGGCAATTCATCTTCTTGTTTAAAATATGTTTGTAACAAATTTTTGGTCATGCAGTCACCAAGTTTTTATTTTTAGGGGTTCTTATGTTGTTGTCATTAGCATGATGAATCTGGAGCTGTCTCGATATAATGTACAAAAACCTTATGTTATTCCCAAATGAATCAGAATCATAAAAAAACCGTTGCCGATCAGGAAAAAAATCCTTAGCTTCATTGATATGCTACTTGACCCCGCCCACATCAGTGAGCTTTTGATGAACTTTCGCGGCCGGCTGGTTTCCAACCGTCGCATGAAAGCGGCCGCGGTGATGATGATTTTGTTCAATTCGCCGCCGTCGAATTCGGCCGGCAGAAAAACGCACGTGCTGCTCATCGAGAGAGCGCAGGACAAATCGCGGCATTCCGGCCAAATTGCTTTTCCCGGCGGCAAGATCGAAGCCGGCGACCCCTCGCCCCTGGAGACCGCGCTCCGCGAAACCAAGGAAGAAATCGGCATCGACATCGAGCAAATATCCCTGCTGGGCAGCATGGGATTTTTTCGCACGCTCACTTCGGGCTTCGATGCGGCGGTTCACCTCGCCTGGGCGCATTCGCCTCTGAATTGGACACCGCACCAACAAGAAGTGGCGGCAATCTTCGAAGTCCCTCTGGTTGATTTGCACACACAGTTCAACGCCCAACTGCGGCTGAGGAGACGCACGGATTTGATGAACTTGCACTTTCACTGGCAGGTTCCCGACTCACCGCGTCAAATTTGCGTGTGGGGATTGACGGCGCGGGTGCTGCATTATTTCTTTCAAATGTTGCAAGCGGAAGGGAAAGCTCTGGTTTGAATTTTCACCGGGATTTTTGATATGGCATGATCGTCAAATTGAAACGAAAAACGGAGGAAGGAAAATGTATCTCATCAAACGCTTGCAGAATCTGCTGCTCTCCCCTACGGCAGAATGGCCGATCATCAAACAAGAGCCGCTCAGCGTGGTGCAGATTTATGTGAAGTATTTGCTGATCTACGCGGCGTTGCCGTCGATCGGCTACTTGTTGAGTTTCATCGGCACGCCGAATTTCATGGTGGCCTTGCGCCTGGCGATCATCAGCTATGTCGTCTGGCTGCTCGCATTCAACTTCGTCCCGGTGATCATCAACTGGCTCGCCCCCGCCTTTTCCTCGACTCCCAATACCAATTACGCCTTCAAGCTCGTCGCGTTCTCAGTTATTCCCTTGCTTCTGGCCGGGCTGTTGTCGTTCATTCCGAATCTCGGCCTCATTCTCTCCGTCATCGGCGCCGCATACGGCGCTTATCTCTGCTATTATGGCCTGCCGGTTTTGATGCAAACGCCGGAGGACAAGCTCGTGCCCTACACGGTGACAACCCTCGTTGCCGTGCTCATCGTTTATTTCGTTCTCGTGATCGTTTTGGGTTTGGTATTCGGCGCGAATTTGTGGGAGTTTCTTTCTTTGTAAGAACCCGACGCGGATTCTGCTAGTGGAAAAACCCCAAAAGTTAACCGCGAATATACGCTAATCAACGCGAATGAAAATATTCGCGTTCATTCGTGTTCATTAGCGGTTAAAAAAGTTTCGTCAAAAAAGCACGAATTTCACTACTCAGTATTCCATAAAAGCAATCTGCCGCAGCAACTGCTCCCGGGAAATGCGCCGCGCGTTGAATGCATCGACTTGCTGTTTTTTGACGCGGCAGACGAGGAATTGCGGCGCGTCTTCCGGCGCGCTCTCGAGATCCGCGGTGATCACGATGCTGTCTTGCGGCCGGAGCTGGCGCAGCGTGTGGCCGTAGTCGGCGATCACTTCGCCAAGCTGCTGTTTGAATTTTTTGAAACCCACCGTCCAATTTTCCCGGCGCTGCTGGGAAGCATCTTGCAAAGCGAGCAGGCGCCGCTCGAGGTTCTCTTGCGCCGCGGGCTTGCTCATGTCTTCGAACATCCGAATGCTGAATTCGTGCCCGATCGCCACATCCGTAAAAAAGATGACGCCATAATCTTCCAGATAGATGCCGCGCGAGTTGCTGCTATGAAACATCGGCTGGCGCGCCCGCCCTTGCAAAGCTGTATCGATGATGCGCGCCATGATGTCGACCTCCGAGCTGGCGACTTCCGGCTCGACATTCTGAAACACGATGCGGCTGTTAAAGTCTTCCGATTTTAACCGGCCGGTGCGCAAGGCCACAATGTCCGCTTTGCGCGCCACCGCCAGCATATCTTTACTGCCTGTCTCGTTCGTGCTGCTCGAAGAAATGGCCCACCCTTCGCCGGCAGAAAAAAACCAATTGTCGCGGCCCGTGGTGTAAACCGCTATCTTTTCCGCATCATCCAACTGGCCGATGGCGTCGGCGTATTTGGCAAAAAATTCCACCAGCGGCTCTTTGATCTTTTGCAAACCCTCCCGCTTGGGCTCTGTCGAGCCGCTGCCGCTTCGCGCTTTCGCGCGCGGCGTCATCCGGCTGTGGGTTTCAACCGCCTTGCGATATTGGCGATCGGCATCCCCGGAGATGCTGTACACTCTCATCCCGCGCGAGTGCAGTGGCATCAAAAAGATCACGCCGTAATCCGGCAGATAAAGACTCTTCGTAGCATCGCCGCCGAGACGAATAAAGTGCGAAGGCGTCTTGAACAACAAACGATCGAGAACCGTATTCATAATATCGAGATCGCGCTGCATCCGCGCCGTGTCGAACGCCGCGCTGACTTGCGCTTCGACAAACGCCGGCATCGTCATCCCGACAACAATAGTCA
>JBOHQZ010000452.1:0-5636 GCA_050732275.1 bacterium | reverse complement strand
ACGATGATATAGATAATAAGCTCAAAATCTGCCTTTCCCAAAAGATTTTTTATGACGGCTAAAAATTATTCAGCTTAATAGAAGTGCAAAAGCTTTGCAAAGTCTCCATTTTTCCACCTTCGTCGTCTTGCAATTTGCAATCTGGCGTGAAATCTTATCAAAATCGAGGTTTAGCTGCCTTTTTGTTAAAGCGAAGAAATTTTTCTTGCATTTTGCAATATTGTTTATTTTCTTGCAACAGAAATTCGAGGTGTTGCCCTCTGTTTTTTAACGCCTCTAATCGCGCACTCGTTCTGGCACGAATCTTGAAATTTTAGCAACAAATAAATTGCGCAACAAATATCTTACTCGAGTAACCCAAGAATTTTGGCGAGGAATCTATGGCAACAAAGGTAACGACCCTCAATAATCTCGAAATTGCCATAATCGAACCCCGAGGTTCCATCATTGGCGGTGGCGAGACCGATGAGCTGAAAACCAAGGCCCGCGATCTCTTCGAGCAGGGCAATCGGAAACTCGTTATCGATCTAAGCGGGGTCACGTACATCAACAGCACGGGAATCGGCGCGCTCGTCGGTGTTTACACGATGTACAGCAAGGACAAGGGCATCGTCAAGCTGTGCGGGATGAACACGAGCGTGCAAAACATCTTTGTGATCACGAAGCTCACGAGCGTGTTCGAGGTGACCGATACGCGCGACGAAGCGGTCAAAAGTTTGCAATCTGCTTCAGCGTAAAAAGACTCTGGCGCTCAGCCGAACTTATTAACCCAAGGAGAAACACGTTATGAAACAATCCGTTTTCATTACGGTGGTGATGATTGTGGCGATGATCGCCTCGATTATCATTTATATGAACCTGCCCAAATTCATCAAAGACGGCGGCTGGCTCGTTGCCCTCTTGATCATGCTCACCATCATGGTCGTGACGTTCGTGTTTGAGCGCATTTTCTCGTTGCGCCGCGCCCAGGGCAAAGGCTCGCTGCCGGTTTTCTTGAACAAAGTTCAGCGCGAGATCAACGCCAACAATATCAGCGAAGCGATCGGGCTCTGCGACCAACAACGCGGCTCTTGCGCCAATATCATTCGCATCGGGCTGGAGCGCTATCAATCCTTGAAAGAGGCCGGCAAGACCAGGGAACAAGAAGAAGTGATGAAAGAGGTGCAAACCGCCATCGAGCAGGCGACGATGCTGGAGGTGCCGCTGCTGGAAAAGAACCTGGTGGCGCTTTCCACCATCGCCTCGGTTGCGACGATGGTCGGCTTGCTGGGAACGGTGCTCGGGATGATTCGTTCCTTTGCGGCCATGGCCCATGCCGGCGCGCCGGACGCGGTCCAGCTCGCGCTCGGCATCTCTGAAGCCTTGATCAACACCGCCGGCGGCTTGATCGCGGCGATCATTGGAATCCTGGCCTACAACTTCTTCACGACGAAAGTCGATAATTTCACTTATATGATCGACGAAGCCAGTTATTCCATCGTGCAATCCTTGGCGCTGAAAAAATAAGGCGAGGATATCTCCATGCCAAAAATCAAAAAAGCCCGTGTGGGCATCAAGTTGGACATGACACCAATGGTGGATGTGGCGTTCCTGCTGCTGACGTTCTTCATGCTCACGACGCAGTTCAAGCCGACGGAAGACGTCACCGTGGAACTCCCGTCTTCGCACTCGGCGTTCAAATTGCCGGAATCCGACGTCATGATGATCACCATCTCCAAAGATGGAAGAATTTTTTTCGGCTTGGATGCGCAGAACTTGCGCCTCAGCTTGTTTGGCGAAGAGGGCCGGCGCAAGCTCAGCATGGAAGTGACGAAAGATCAGCTTGCCAATATGCTGATCCAGGCGCGCATCTCGAACCCGCGGCTGCGCACCGTCGTTAAAGGAGATAGAGGCGCGCCGTTCGGCCCGGTGGAAGACGTCATGAACATTTTGCAAAAAACGAAAATTACGCGTTTCAATCTCGTCACTGATCTCGAAAAAACGTGAAACGTGAAATGTAAAACGTAACTTAAGGAGCATTGCCATGGCCGCAGTTGATTCGGGCGGAGGTGAATCGAGAAGTCATGCGAAACACCAGAAAAAGCACAAGAAAAAGCGCCTCGGCATCCGCATCGACATGACGCCGATGGTCGACGTGGCGTTTCTGTTGTTGACGTTTTTCATGCTCACTACGGTGTTCAGCAAGCCGCAAACGATGGAGCTTAACTTGCCGCCGGATGAAAAAGTCACGGTGGAAGTGGCGGAATCAAGCCTGCTGACGCTGCGTGTTGACAAAGATGGCGGGATTTTTTGGAACATCGGAAGTGAGCCGCTGCAGAAACTTCCCTTTACCGAGCTGCGCTCGACTTTGATCCAGCGCAACCAAGCCAATCCCAAGCTCATCACGCTGGTGAAAGTGGATCGTGACGCCGACTACAAAATGATGGTTGACGTGATGGACGAGCTCAATTTGGCCAATATCACTCGCTTCAGCCTTGCGCCGATGACTGATAAGGATAAGCAGTTAATGGAGAAGGCGGCAGCGATGTAACTGACTAAGGAGAACGTTATGCATGATCTTGCCATTTCTGTAGGTTTTCCTTACGGCGCGCCTGATCTGAAGAAAGACTATCGCAAATACTTGACGATCGCCGAGCTTCTTGGGATCGTTGTGGTGGGCTTGCTTCTTGGCGCGTATTATCTTGGTGTTTATCTTGCCAGAGATGATGAGCCGGTGCACGTCGTGAGGATCATGAAGTACAGCGAGCTTGGCCCGCCTCCTTCCCTGCAAAGCTCGAATGTGCCGCCGGCGATCTCAGTCGCTGCCCCGGCGGTCAGGCCGAGCATCGGCATTCCGGTGCCGGTTCCGGACGCGGAAGTGAGCCCGGAGCAGACTTTTGCGACCCAGCAGGAAATGAACGCCGCGACCGAATCGGTCGGTGAAGGTGCGGGAGCGGGCGGCGAAGTGATGATTGAAAAAGATATCAAGATTGAAGAAGACGGGCCGCCGCCGGATTTTGTGCCCTTTGAAAAAGGGCCGCAAATCGTCAAAAAAGTGCAACCGGCCTACCCTGAAATTGCCCGTAAGGCGGGTTTGGAAGGCACCGTGTGGGTTAAAATTTGGGTCGACAAGCAGGGCAAATCGAAAAAGGTCGTGATTCAGAAGAGCGCCTCCGAAATTTTCGACCAGGCGGCAATCGACGCGGCGAAGCAGATGGTTTTCACCCCGGCGATGATGCAGAACGGGCCGGTGGATGTTTGGGTCTCGATCCCGTTCCATTTCAAGCTGAAATAAAACATTTCGCGAAAATCATGCAGTCGCAATTCCACAGACGGGATTGCGACTGTTCTCTTCTTGATTAAGCGCAAGCAGCACATGAATGGCCGCAAGATTTCCTTGATATTCGCCTGGACGGTTGGCGTCGTGATGATCAGTATGGGAATCGTGGTTTTGGCTGGCGGGTTTTTGCCGGAAACAGCCCCCATGTCCTTCCGCGTCATGCTGGGAATCGTTTTTTTGCTAATGGGCGTCTATCGTTTGTTGATGACGCGCTTGCAGACAAAACACGCGGAGAGACCTGATGAATAGAATTATGTTGTGCGTGGCCGTCCTGCTTGGAAGCCTGAATGGTTGCAATCGCCAGGAATCGGAAATAAGTCCGACAAAGGGCCATGTCACTGCCATCGTCAGTGAATCTCATACGTCGCTGTTGCAAAAAGAAGCCGACGAATTTCAACGATTATATTCCACCGTGCAGGTCACACTGCTTTCCGCCACGACGCGCGAAGCCATCGTTCATCTTTTCAACGACAGCGTGCGTATCATCATCATCGACCGGGCATTGAATCAGGAAGAGCGAGAGGTCGCCGCCAGGGCGGAAATTAATTATACCGAGACCAAGATCGCCGAAGACGCGCTCGCCATCGTCGTACACCAAGAAAATCCCATTAAGAACATTTCCATTAATTCCTTGGTTCAAATCGTCACTCGGGAAGTCACGCAATGGAGCCAGGTTGCTGAATCGAATTGGTCCGGGCCGATTGAATTTGCGTTTACCGGGCGGAACTCCGGCGCGTATGAGCTATTGGTAGCGCATTTTTTAAAGCTTCAAAAAGAGGCGGTTCCCACGTTTCTTGCCGGCACGCAAAAGGAAGTTCTTGAGTACGTCACCGGCCACCCTCGCGCTCTCGGTGTGGTTTCCGCCGTCTGTTTTTACGGCATGACGCGGCCCAAGGGCATTCAGGATACGACTACTGCCACGCCATTGCGCGTGCTTGCCGTCCAACAAAAAGATTCAACGGCTACGGACGAATACGTTAAATTGCACCAAGCCAACGTTTATCGCGGTTTTTATCCGCTCCATTATGGCGTTTATATTTATTATACGCGTTCGGACAAAAGGGATCTAGGCCCCGAGCTTGGATTCACTACTTTCGTCGCCAGCCATCCGGGGCAGAAAATCATCATGGATGCGGGACTGGTGCCGGCAACCATGCCGATTCGCCTGGTTCAGATCAATGAGGATTAAAATGAGAAAGTCTATTACGCTCTTTGCATTGTTGCTCTTGGGAGTTTTTTCCACGGTTGCCGGCCAGGCAAAGCTCGCCGATGGTCAGGCACTGCTGAAGCAAGGCAAAGCCAAAGAAGCCATCGCGATCTTCAATAAAGTCGTTGCCAGCGCGCCACGGAATATCGAGGCGTGGCTGGCGCTTGGCCAGGCACATCTCGCCGCCGGCCAGGCAGACTCGGCAGAGGTTGCCGGGAGAAAAGCACTCGACGTCGACGGCAAAAACGCCGAGGCCTACATTCTCGTCGCCAAAGCCGCCATCGCACAAAAGAACAACAAGGTTGCCTATGAGATGCTGAAAAAAGGCCTGAAGGCCAACAAGGACAATGTGCCGCTATTGATTCAGCTCGGGTGGTTCCACATGGCGACCGATTCGGCGGATCAAGCTGTCATTGATTTCTCCCGCGCCAAGGAAGTTGATCCGGGCAGCGCCGCCGCTTACGAGGGATTGGGCGACGCTTATGCGAAAATGGGAAGCGCCCCAAACGCCATTTTGCAATATGAAGAGGCGGCCAAAGTCGATTCGCTCAATGTCGGAATTTATCAAAAGCTCTCCAAGGCTTATTTTCAACTGCGTCGATATACCGAGGCAGCGCGTGCCCTTCGCGCCATCGCCAAGCTTGACACCACCAATCAAGACGCTTTGTTTGAGCTGGGGCGATTGTATTTTCGAGCGGAGCGATACGCAGATGCAGCACGGGAATTTCGTATTTTCGTCCGGCGGTTTCCTACCTTCCCAAAGGGGTGGGAATTTTACATGGAATCACTTTATCTCTCCAAACGCAATTATACCGATGCTGTCACTGCGGCTGAGCAGGTTCTAAAGGCCGATCCCAAATCCACCAAAGCGCTCCGAATTTTGGCCCATTCTCTCTTCGAGACCAAGCAATATGACCGCGCGGTTGAAAAATACAACCAGCTTGCCAAGATGGACACGCTGGGGTTCGATCATGCGGTGCGCCTGGCTGAAGCCTACGTTCAAACCAAAAAAGACTCATTGGCCGCACAGACCTACGAACAGGCCTTGAGCCTTAATGCTACCAACGCCGAGGTTTATGGCGACCTCGGCGCCACCTACATGCGTATGCG
>JBOHQZ010000451.1:0-5643 GCA_050732275.1 bacterium | reverse complement strand
CAGGATTGCGCTCAATAAATTTGAAAGAGACTTCGACCGAATCCGAAACTTGCGCCGCCTCTTTCGGCTGCAGGATGGCCAAAACCGGAAGTCTGGCATCGACGCGCGCTTCGACGCTGTCGCGGCGAGAATGTTGAAGCGTGTCGATTGCGGATACGCGAATACGGATTCTTCTTTCGTTCAAATTGCTGATGTCTTCGAGCTCCGCCAACGTGGAATCCCGCACGGAGGCCAAGACTTTGCCGGGACCGATTCGTTGTTTTTGCGCCGCCGGAAGCAGAGGCCTGCCGGCGCTATCCGTTACTTCCACGCGAAACAGGTCCAAATCGGCGTCTTCGACAGATCCTTTCACAATCAATTTGGCCGGCACCCAAGGCACGAGGCTCGGCAGCAAGGCTGGCTGCGTGATCACCACCGAAGGCGCATCGAGGTCGGCGTCAATGATCAGAGTGGCGGGTTCAGGGTCGATATTGCCGCTTTGATCGCGGGCTTCGACTTCGTAACGATAGGTTCCGGATTCCGGAAAGAAGAGCGACTCGGCGCGATCCGGCGAAAATGGTTTTTGCTGAATGACGGCGCTGTCTTTTTCCCGCACCAGCTTCGTGCGAAAGTATATTCTTTCGTTCGGCGTCAAATTATCGCCGCCGTCGTATTGCACGAAAAGCGTGCTCGTTGAAAGGAAAACCACGTTGGGCTCGATGAATTGGAAATGAGGGGCCGAGCTTGAGGGCCGCAAAACGCTCGTTTCCGGCGGAATGATGTCGCTATGAAAGACGGAAATGCCGGCATTGGTGCCGAACCAAAACGACTCGTGATTTTTTTCGACGAGGCTCAATCCGGTGTTGACCTCCTGATGCGCCGGCCCACCCTCGCCGGGTTTGGTTGGACGTGGAAAGGTGGTGATGCCGGCCGCGCGGCTATAATGGGCGACGCCGTCACGGCTATCAAACCAGATATCGCCATTACGGGCAGCAAATATAAATTTGACCATATCCTGGGTCTCACCCACGTGAACCCATGGCGAAGCATCATAAGGCGGCGCCAGCCGGGCGAGGCCTTGGCTGGTTCCAACCCATAAGGTGTCCTTGTCATCGACATAAAACGAGCGCATCGAGGGGCTGTTGAACTTTCCCGCAGTTTGGCGGCGAACATCGACGCGGCGGTCCGCAATGTTGTAACGCGCCAATCCGGTAGTGGCGGTGCCAATCCAGACAAACTTATCACCTTGCAGCAAAAGCGTGTGAAATTGTTGTGAGGAGAGCCCGAGAGGGTTCGTGAGTCGAGTAAAGCGCGCACTTTGTTTGATGCTATCAATCCGAGTGGACCAGAGATGCGACATGTCACCCGCCAACCACAGCGCAAAATCTGGCAACTTTATAATCGCATTATAGGCGTTTTCAGTTATACGATTGGTAATTATCGCGCAATTGCTGCAGTTAATCGGCATTGGCGGCTGTCGAAAATCATAGCCGACAAGTCTCGTCGGTTCACATCCAAAAACGCTCATTAACAAAAAGCCTGCCGGATCGTGAAAAAAAGCATGGACTTTAAAATCAGAACAACCTTTAGGCAGTGGGAGCGCCTCCCATCGGCCGGTTTTGTCGCGCCTCGCCGCCCTGTTGAGCGTGCCCACATAAAGGCTGCTATCGATTGGACTCCAATAAAGCGTATTGATGACATTTGATTTCACCTCTGGCGCAACTTCCGGCAAGTTGATGGTCTCCCACAGCATATTGTAGCGCAAGAGGCCTTGATCATAAGATGCCACCCAAACGAAGCCGGTAGCATCAACTGTAATGCTGTAAATACCGGTAACGGTCGCCGGCCATTCTGCCTGGCAGGGGAAGTTGGCGGATTTTTGGCATGGAAACACCTCGGGCTGCCATCTCATCGGCTCCGGATCGTTCGTGTTCCGGTAGCGAAAGACTTGCGTTGCAGTCGTCGCCCAAATGGCGCCGCTGTAATCTTGCGTGACCGCGGTAAAATCCTGCTGAAAACAAGCGGGGTCTTGATAACTTTTCGGCGCGCATACGGGTTTGAAATCGGCCAGGGCCGGATCAAGCGCTACAAATAGCCCTTTCGAGGTGGCGGCCCAAATCCGGCCATCGCGGTCGGCGAGAAGATTGCGAATCGTTATCTCGCCAAGATTGTTGAGAAAGGCCGCCAGCGAATCGCCATTGGAATTGATTTGAACGACGCCGCGCGTGGTGCCGAGCCACAAATATCCGGCGCGCGCGTCTTCGACAATTTGGTGCACCTCGAGTTCGCCGCCGGAACGCACCGGATTCCAATTTCGCGCCGTAGCTTGCGAGCGCGGCTGAAAAGCTTGTTGTGGCGCATAACGCACCAACCCATGGGTGTTGGTGCCGATCCATAGTACTCGACGCGAATCACGATAGATGGCCTTAACGTTCGGCAACCGCTCCGTGGTCGTGTCCGGGAAAAAAGTGGTCGTCAAGTCCATAGCGTGGGGATTCGGCGAATTGAGTGAATCGGGGCCGGCGACCGGCACGAAAAAAATCCCCCGCTGTCGCCCGATCCACAAGCCGCTGCCATTGCGGTCGAAATAAAGGGCGTTATTTCGACCGCCCCGATTCGACTTGCCAAAGTTGGTGGCGGCGTCGGAGAAGTATTGCCAGCGGCCGTTGAAACGCGAAATGGCGTAAGGGTGCAGCGCATACGTCAGCCACGGTCCGCTGCCGCTACGGATATCATAAATCGTATCCGTCCGCAGATTGCTGTTGGTGGTTGAAATGAGATCCCAAGTCTGCGACTGTCCTGGGGTTGCCGTGAATAATCCGATAACGACAAAACTGTTGCAAAGTACTGCTTTTAGGTTTTTGCTTATCCGCGTCATGGAATTTCTTCTCATTTGAGAAACAAGATTTAAGGCATAGTGGCGCTCGGCGCAAAAGCTCGATCAGTCAACAGCGCGCTGAAATATTGGCGAAGCATGCCGTCAATCGTCAAAGGTTTTTCTCTCGGCGAGGGAATGTCAAAGAGATTGTCCGTTGCCATGCCGAGCGGATTGGAGCGGCTTGGGTCATGCCAAAATTCTTTGTGCAGGCCGCCGTTCGAGTCTTTCAAGAGAGGAAGCGGCAAATTGAGCTTGACCTCGACGGAATCGCCGGTGCGATAAAGCGCCGTGAGCGTCACCTCAACTTTCTTGGATAATTTGAGCATATCCGACAAAGAGATCTTCAAATCTTTGACGTTGACTTTGGTCCCGTCTAACTTGATATCGAGGTTGTTGATTTTGCCGCGAATGGCATAAATATGCGGATATGCCGGCGTCAATTTCAGGTTGCCGGTAACGTTAAGCTTGGAGGGATTCGAAAGTAGTAATTTGATCGGGTTGAGATCGAGGCTGAGGGACTGGCTGGTTTTTCTCGCCAGGTCCAAAAAATACGTTGCGAAGGCGACACGGCGAAATTTTGGAATCGGATGGACGCGGTCGGCGTTGGAAAACTTTTCGCCCGGCGCCAGGCGCGCCTGGCCCAAATTGGAAACCAAAAACCGAATTGTCAGGAGACGGCCAAGCTGACCAGCGGTTGGAGCACTTTTGATGATTTGAGAATAAATGCCGTCATCCTTGATCCAGTCGCCATTAAAAAACTTGGTGCGAATCATATTGATGCCATCATCGACCAGAGGCTGGGCTGAGTCCGAGAAAAATTCGCCGTAGGCTTCAACGCGCTCGCCGATCAATTTATCAAGACCAATGAGCGGATAAGGCGCATGAGCGCGGGCGTGGACCACCTGATTGTCCTGCCTGCCATAGACGGATCGTTCAGGCGCGACGGTCAAGAAAACTCTCGGCTGCTCATCAGAAATCGAAAACGTGACCGGCAAAGGATTGGTTTGGCACCCGGCCGGAACCGTGACTTGCACTTCCAACTTTTCATCTTTGGCGAGACGATGATAACGTCTGGCCTTCAAGGCATATCCGACCCAATCATCTTTATGGCTTGCCGTCACGGCCTCGCCGATTCCATTCCGGAGAATGGTCACCGCCAAATCACAATTCGGATCAAGCCAGCTCACGCTGACCATGGCCTCGCGGATGCTGTCTTGCACCGTATAATCAAATTTGGAATAAGTGCCAGGCGAGGAAACCGGCGCGGTCTTTACTTCGATGATCTGTTTGTTCGCGGCATCAGCAGCTTGATAAGCCACAACGCTTTTTACCGTTGCATCATAAACTGCGCCGCCGATTCCGGCCGCCAAACTCCGATGGGCTTCGACAGTTGCGCTTGATAGACTGTCTACCGACCTCGCGAAGCCGATGGTGGCTCGAATATTTTGCGCGCGCAAGGCCGCCGTCAACGCCGAATCCGGCGCCTGTGGATTTTCCTTTCCACTGCTGATGAGCAGAAAAGTCCGCGCCGCTCCGCCGGCGCTGTTTCGCGCGGCCGCGAGCGCGTTAAAAGCTTTAGACACACTTTGCAGGAGTGTTGAAAAATGAGCATTCGGCTTATCGCTCAGCCGGAGGTTTTTTAAGACATCCTGATGACTTTTCGCCAAAGTCGTGTCCCAAGAGAGGGGAGCTGTCGTCAGCGTGCTATCGCGATTGTATTTCAGCAAAACCACTGAGCCTCCTTCTTCAGGATGATGCAGGAGCGCGTGTCCCAAAATTTGCAACATGACATTATCGGCACTTGAATTCGGCGCGATGCTTGCATCAACTGCCACAACGAGCTCGGAATGTGCAGCGAGCTTGATCACCTCGAAAGGAACGAATTTGTTGAAAGGAATTTCCCACGGCAGCTTCGGCGGCTCATCCGGATTCCAAATGCCGGGATAAAGCCGTCGCATCGTTGACCAACAGCTCTCTTTGTTATTGCCCTTCGATTGCCACGTTTTATCTTGAAAAATACTCGCCGTTTCCAATTCGTGGTTCTCCACGTAACACCACGCGCCCGCGCTCTCGTCGAAACTCTCCATGAAACAGGCCAACCGGTCGATTGTGCTATGACGGTGGGCCGGATAAATACATTGCGCCGATCCGAGCACAAAGATTTCGTCCGGATTGCGATATTCATCATAGAGCGAATAAAGATAATGTCCCAATTCGTGGACGAATACTGTTGCCAATGCTCTCACACTGTAGCCGCCCGGGTCGCGCAAGAAATCGGACATATAAATATGATAACCAGGACGGTTGAAGCCGGCAACGTCGGCAAGCGAGCGGTCTTCATCACGCCAAATGAAGATATCGACGATGGAGCTATAGCGCCGTTTCGGCACAAGGGTCAACGAGCCAAATTGGTGCTTGCCGTTTGTGGAGTAATAAAGGAGCGTATCAGCCGCTCGGAATACTTTTAGCCATGCTTCTTCATCAATGAGCTTGCCCGAATCCGGCTGAATGAACGCGACGCTCAAATGCCATTTGCCTTGGGCATCGACGTAACCGTTGCCGGCGCGGGCTTCCATGGCGCCGAGCATTCCCAGCGGGAAGACTGCAAGACAAGAAAACAACCCGTGTTTTATCAGACTCGCCATAACCTGCCTCCGCCTGCAAAGTTTCATTTCGCCAATACGATTTTCTCCACCTGCGTTCGACCGCCCGCGCGCAAGCGCACGAAATAAACGCCGCTGCCGGCGATCGCGCCGTCGTCGGTGCGGCCGTCCCATTCGGCCTCG
>JBOHQZ010000450.1:0-5657 GCA_050732275.1 bacterium | reverse complement strand
GTACCAACCCTGCCATTCTTCCATATAAGTGGTTTGGTTGGCATAAGGATTCAGCACCGTGCTCATGTCTTCGGTATAATTGACAAAGGGAAATCCGAACATCTTCGTCCACGAGGGCCGCTGGTAAAAATGGCCGTACACGAAATGCAGCACGGCATTCTCGCTGATCGGATGCGAAATGCCGAGACGCGGTGCCACGGCCAATTGCAGCTTGGTTCTTTCGCGCTCCGGATTGCCCGGAATCCCCAGCGGCTGGCTCGGATCATGGCCTGGCGTGGTGGGTTGAAAAGCGAGCGGATCGTAGCGGTTCTTCGGCGCCGAGCGATTCTGATGAAAAAAATCCACTCGCACGCCGGCATTGACAACCAAGCCCGGAAACTCAATCTTATCCTGCGCGTAGAAATCGCCTTCGTACGGATAGCCGTGAAAAACATTCAAGAGATTCCAACGATTGCCGCCCTCATAAACGCCCATGAAATGCGCGTAATTAAAATCATAAGATTTTATTCCCAAGCCGGTTTTCAATTGATGGTTGGCAGTGACCTGATTGGTGTAATCGGCTTTGAGCTGATAAATTTTGCTGTAATATTTCGTCGAGGTATGAAAGTAGCCTTGATCGAGAAAACGATTGACCATTTTAGTTTGATCATCCCGGCGCGACCACAAACTATCCGGCAGAATATTATCGCGATCAGAGCGATCCATGTTGTCGTATAAATAGCTCAACGAAACTTCGTAAAACGCCGGCGTGCTGAGCACGTGTGTTAGCTTCATGTAGAGCTGCGACCAACGCCGCAGCTCCGGCCATTGGCGATAAATCGCGCCATACGGATTGTACTTGGCTCGCGCGTATTGCTCATCGATTCGCATCGGCGCCAACCACGCGGATTCCTGCGCTGATTCGATGGTGTTGTGATTGACGGCGGGATAATCGGCGCTTTCATAGCCGCCATAAAATCCGCCCACGCGCAATTTCACCGCCGGTGAAAGCTTGTAATTGAGATAACCCTGCAAATTGAATTCGGGATTATAAGCGAGAGGTTGGGGAAAAATGCCGACGCTGCGTTTAAAGCGACCTGAAGTCAAAAAACTCAGTTTGTCGCTCAGCGAGCCGTAAAGCGTGCCTTCGACTTCCGGCTCGGCGCGTTTGTCATAATCTTTCAACGTCGCGTTCGGTGTGATCTGTTGTCGCCACGCGGCTAAAAGCGAATCCGGACTTTTTCCAAAGAATGGGCCGCTATTGGGATCTTGCGATTGCCGCGTCCAATAAGCGCGATCAAAATTTTTATAGTCGTAATTTTCGGTGCTGTAAAAGTTCGGGCCAAAATGATAAATGCCGGCGGGCCGCAGCCGCGTGAGAAAAGTGCCGTGAATTCCCGAGGAGGCATCCTTGGTCACAATATTTACCACCGCCGATCTTCCCTCACCATATTCCGCATTGTAACCGCCGGTGAGAACGGATATCTGCTCGATTGTCGAGGTGTTAAAACCGGCATAATTATCGGAGAGCAGGCCGCTGTTGACGCTGAGATTATCCAGCAGGTAAACGGCTTCCACATTCGAGCTGCCGCGAATGTAAGTTTGCGTCACGCCGCGATTCCACGCCACTGCGGGCGGAGTCGAGAAAATTCCCGCCTGCGTTTCAAGCGCTTCATTCACCGTGCGCACCCACGATTTCTCGAACTCTCTGCTGGTCACGACTTGCTCGCTTGCCGTCAAATCTTTCTCAACCGCCGGCCTTTCAGCGGTGACGGTTACCGCCGCTCCGGAAATCAAGGTCGGATTGAGCGCAACGTTCAAATGAGTGGTGCGGTCGGCATTGACCACGACTTCCGTCTTGGTCATACTCTCGTAGCCGATGTAGGAAAACGTGACGGCGTATTTTCCCGGATGAACGTTGATGATATAATAAGTCCCGTTTTGATCCGAGATCGTTCCCAGCGTTGTTCCCTGAATGACGATGTTGGCAGCGATCATCGGCTCGCCGATTTTGGCGTCGGTTACTTTGCCGGCGATTTTTCCATTCGTGCCGGCAAATCCGGAAGGTAAAAATGAGGAAAGCAATAAAAACTGCGCCAGCAGGTGCAAGCGGCAACTTAAATTTAAATGTTGCTTCATGATTTCCTCCGCTATTATTGATTTCCATTAAAAACTTCGGGATGCAATCGCGATTCGAGCTTCATCAGTTTTGGCAATCGCGCGACTGAATCGCGGATAACGAGTCGGGGCTCCAGTAAAATCCTTCGCGGTTCTCCCTGCGGTGATCGCATCCGGCGAAACAGCAGTTTCACTGCCATCTCGCCCATTTTTTCTACCGGCTGCGCCACGGCGGTTAACGCCGGCGAAAGATAAGTGGCAAAGCTCGGATCATCAAAAGTCACCAGCGTAATGTCATGCGGTATGCGGCGGCCATCTTCTTTGAGCGCTTCCAATGTGCCGAGCGCAATGAGATCGCTGGCAGTGAAAATAGCGGTCGGCGGCGCCTCCAGTTTCAGCAACAACTTGGTTTCCAAATAACCGTTATAAGTTCTAAAGTCATCGCCAACGATCAATTTTTCTTCAAGCGGAATGTGTGCTTCTTTTAACGCTTGTTTATACCCTTGCAGTCTTCCTTCATTGACGTGGGTGCCCGGCAAGCCTTGAATAAAAGCGATCCGGCGATGCCCTTCCTTGATCAAATATTGAACTGCCAAATAAGCGCCTCGCACATTATCGACACTTACCGCATCAACAGTGAGATCGGCAAAACAACGATCAACAGAGACCAGCGCGATTTTATTTTTCTCAAATTTTTTGAGATGAGAATCTTCCAAGCCGACCGCGGCGATAATCAACCCCTCCACGCGCTTATTTAAAAGAACTTGAATGGATTCCTGTTCGATGGTCGTATTCTCATCCGAATCGCAGACAATAATGCTATAACCGGACTTGCGCAGCTCGCCGGCGATACTTTTCACTAACGTCGCGAAGAAAGGATTGGAAATATCCGGCACCAGCACGCCGATTTCGTATGTTTGCTTTAGCCGCAATCCTCGGGCTAAGCTATTCGGCCGATATTCGAGATCTTCCGCTGCTTTTCTGACGACGCGCTTCGTCGCTTCACTAATTTTGTATTTATTAGATTGGTCGTGCAACACACGCGAAACGGTCGATACTGAAAAGCCGGTCTTTTTTGCCAGCTCTTTTAAGCGGGTAGACATTGGATTTTAGGAATATTTCTAATGAAATATAGTAAATTTTGCGAGTTGATGAAAACGATTGCGTTAGGCATCCTAGATCAGATTTGGGAATTATTGGAACAATTCAATAAAACTTATCTGCAGAAACAGAGTGAATAAAGCACTTTATGCAATCGATTGCATAAAATAGTTACTTATTTTTAATTTGTCAAGCATTTTTTTGTGGTTTGGACTTGACTTTAGCGGGAATTTTTTTAAATTAAATAGATGCCTAAAAGAACCGCCGGGGTGGTGAAACTGGTAGACGCGTCCCGATCTTAAATCGGGATGGGCGATGAGCCTGTAAAAAAATTTCAAATTTGCCGGGGTGGTGAAACTGGTAGACGCGCTGGACTCAAAATCCAGTGGGTGCAAGCCTGTGCGGGTTCGAGTCCCGCCCCCGGCACATAAAAAGAATAGCTCCGAAAATTGGAGCTATTTTCATTTAGCGGAATTGGTAGATGCGTCCCGAAATTCGGGATGGGCGCAAGCCTGTGCGGGCTACGCCTGTAAGGTTCGAGTCCCGCCCCGGCACGCAGACGAGTAGCTCCTTTCAGGAACTATTTTTGTTTTGGAGGGAAAATTGGTTGCCACTTACCGCTCTCAAACAGCGAATTTAATTTCAGCAGGCCGAGCAGCGTTTATCATATCGCCGTTGTCGATTTCCCATAGCTGCCGAAAACGGCTGCTCGCCGCGAGAGTCGTTCCGGTAAAAAGCGATTCACAAGCCACACAAAATTCGTCGCTCTCTTTGACTTCATGTCCGCAATGGGAGCAATACCAAACTTCTTGCAAATTTTCGGTTTTCATATTCATCCTTCGAAGCACTTGAATTCATTTCCGGCTTTCGTTTCTCGCGTCACCATCTTTACGTTTTAGCTTTGTCGCCCACCACTTAAAACCTTTCAAGCTCATCTCGAAATCATCGCATGTTTCGGCGACATCACTTCAATCGTAAGATCATCAACTTGAGAGGAAAAAGGACAAATCTTGTGCCATTGCGGTTGGCAAATTCTATCGTTGTTTTTCTGTAATTTGCCGGCCATGCTTCAAAATCAAGCAACGCGAAATTCTAAAAAATGAAATTGAAAAGAGAGAGTTTTTGCAAATTTGGGAAGGTACTCATAGTGCGGCTTTGGCCGCCACCTTACAGGCGCTGCCAAACCTAACCACAAAGACTACGCCGTAAGGATACAAAGAAAATTTGATTGTTTTTCTTTGTGAACGTGATAGTTTTTCCAGGGACTATAAGACGATGTGGCGTTTTTTTGTCTCACTTGCGAGGATCGGCTTCTGTTGCTGTAATCAAATTGAAATAACTCCTAAACACCTTCCCAGCCATCGGCGCTGCATCCATCGCCCCGCGGCCATTCTCCAGAAAAATCACGACTGCAATTTCCGGCTTTTCAAACGGCGCGAAGCCGGCAAACCAAGCGTCGGTCTTTGCTCCAAAATACTCCGAAGCCGTGCCGGTTTTGCCTGCTATAGTAATGTTTGATGATTTAGCTCCCACACCCGTCCCATAGGCCACGCTTTGGCGCAAACCCTCTTTGACAATTCGCAGTTCATCGCCGAAGTAAATTTTTCCCACTAACTCAGGCCGAAATTTCTCGAACTCCTGCTGCGAAGTGGGATAAAATGGTCGGTGCAAAGTTCCGCCATTCGCAATGGCCGCAATGAGGCGAAGCATTTGTATCGGCGTCGCCGCCAGCGCCCGCGCCTGTCCAACAATAAAGTTGACTTTTTCTTCGGAGGAAAGCCACTCTGGCACCTCGCCACAATCTTCGCCAGCGAGATTGATGCCGGTACATTCTCCCAAGTGAAATTGTCGCGCTGTTGCTTGTAACGCCTCTGCCGGTACGCTTTCCCCAGCTTGATAAAAATAGGCATTGCATGAATTGGCAATGGCTTGCAAAAGATTTTGCTCGCCATGCCCCTCGCGCAGCCAGCAGCGGTAGATTTTGCCGCGAATCTCAGCTTGCCCGTTGCAGACCAACTGGTCGGTCGGCGTTACAATGCCGTTTTTCAGCAGCGTCAGCGCTGTCACAATTTTGAAAGTCGATCCCGGGCGCGTCGAGCTTTGCACGCCGCGCTTTTCATTCACCAAAGCCAACATCAGCCCATTACGAGGATTCATCGCGAGAATCGCGCCAGAACGATTGCCCAAAATCTCGGCGCATTTTTTTCGGAAGTTGAGTAGACGAGTGTAATTATTAGATTGGTTGCTGCAAGACGATAGAAGAAGAAAGACAACGAATGATAATATGAAGCAAAAATTTCTCTTACGCCCCCAAGGATTGAAGAAGCCCACTGATGAAATCATATTCAAAGATTCTAATCAGCAGTCAGCAAGAAGCGGCTGGGATTTCTACTGTCTCACATGCCGCTTGAGCGGCATTTCACATTTTAGCCCCACGCCTTCAGGTTGGGGCGATTTCA
>JBOHQZ010000449.1:0-5669 GCA_050732275.1 bacterium | reverse complement strand
ACTGGACGCCTTGCGGAGTTTGTCGGAGCCGCTTGATCAAGGGAAACGGATAGTCGGCTGGCGCTAAAATATTGCCGGAGGCGTTTTTCCAAGGATATTCCGCATTCGGGCCGTTTTGCGCCAATGCTGGAGCCAACAACTCGATCTCGTAAGCCAAAGGCAGCAGCGTTTTGAATTGCGCTCGTTGTTGGGACTTTTTCATCCCCAAAGTCTTTTGTATTTTTCGCTGATTGCTGGCGATATGCATAAACTTTACAAAAGCTGCATGACTTTGAGCAATGGTTTCCAAGCTCGAATGCCCAACAACCAACAGCGCCTTGCTCAGTTTTTCCGAGGCCATTTGCAGCAAAAGCAGTTGATGGCACTCCGGCCACGTCCCCTGTCGAATTCTTTGATAAGTATCCCAATCAACTCTGGCCTGCTTCAAGAACGCCGTCTGCCAATTCTGTCGGTCGGTCATACGGTAACCATTTCGCGTGAATAGGTTTTGTAATTTTCCAACGTCCATCCCTCGGGCAGAGGGATTTCATTCCGCAGCACTTTTTGCCATTCTTCCGGTGTGATCTCAGCCATGATCGTGGGATAAGGAAATTCATCATCAGGCGGAAAGTAAAACGACAGCACGTCTCCGGCGGGGAAAGTCGTCGGATTGATTTCGAGAAGTCGAATTTCCGTTGTTTTGTCCGAGTTGATCCAGATCACTTTTTCGAGATTCGGCTCGAGTTCGAAGTGTTCTTGAATCAAACTTTCCGCGGCGCTGGTTATGTTATGATTTCGCGACATGATGGTTTGAGCTGATTTAAAGTTAGAAAGATTAACGTGTTTTTAAGCTACCCTCGTTAATCTGATACAAGCTAATATACTTCTTGCGAAAAATCAAGCTTTTTGTGAAATTGCAGTCTTGATGGTCGTTGCATCGAGCGTTGTAGTGATGATGGCACAATCAAACTCTGGAACGTCCAAACCGGCGAATGTTTGAAAACGCTAAGAACCGACCGCCCCTATGAGCGCTTGAACATTACCGGCGTGAAAGGCTTGACCGCAGCGCAGAAGGCCACGTTGAAGGCGTTGGGCGCAATCGAAAAGTGAGAACATCCGCGGAGTTACTCAAATGAGCCAAATTTTCAACATCTACTGCGACGAAAGCTGCCATTTGGAAAACGATCACCGACAGGTGATGGTTCTCGGCGCAGTTTGGTGTCCATTGGAAAAAGTGCGTGCGATCGCCGTTCGCCTTCGTGAAATCAAAACCCATCATCAGATGAAGTCGGGTTTCGAGATCAAATGGACAAAAGTCTCGCCATGCTTTACAGCATTTTTGATACAGACTTCAAACAGACAAAGCGTTTTTTTGAAGGACGGCCTGTATGGTGGGATCGTAGGATTCTGGCGGGTGACCGTTATGAAGAGGGGTTCTGGCACCTCATCACGAAAACGGATCAATCGACAAATGAGCGCTTGCTTGACCCTCGACGTGCTGAGCGTTTGCCTTGGTGCGGCCCGACAATTAGTAATTCTGCGGATCAAGCTATCAAGGTCTGGGATTTCCAAGAATCGGGTGGTCGCTTGCGCACTTACGTCTGGCTGGAAGAACGGGACTATGTCATCATCTTGGAGAAGCGACAGCAACGCCTTGGTGAAATTGCATTTTTAATCACAGCTTTTCATGTAGATGGAGATTCGAGGCGGAGGAATTTGAAAGCCAAGTATGAGAAGCGAGTGGTCTAAAATGCAATCGCCGCCCCGAAGGACGGCGAAAGATCTCTTTCTACGCATGGTAGATGAGGCTGTAAATAAATATAATCGATCGAATGTCGAAGGTCAAGAGATAATTGGGGAAACCTACAAAACACTGATACCGCCCTTTAGGACGGCATCATTACTCCTTCTACACTTTTGGTAGATAAGCTAATAAATTATAGCTCTCTCAATATAAAAAGTCAAGCTCTTTTTAGATAATTCTTTTTCCCGAAACAAAATAAGGACATCGCAACGGAAAATTTTGGCTGCCGGCGGAGTGCGATGTTTCCATTCGCCCTGGCTGGTTTTATCACGCCCGCGAGGACAGCTTGGTAAAATCTCCAACGCAGTTATTCGATCTCTATTTCCAATCCGTCGGGCGCAACGGCTCTTTGTTATTGAATGTGCCGCCGGATCGCCGCAGTAGATGGCACGAAAATGATGTCAACGCGTTGCGAAAATTCAAAAACTTGCCGGATCAAACGTTCTCGCGCGATTTGGCGATTGGCGCAAAAGTGCAAGCCTCGAATGTGCGCGGAAATGATCGTCGCTTCGCTGCTGAAAATGTTGTCGATGCAAAAAAAGAAACGTATTGGGCAACGGATGACTCCGTGACCACGGCTTCTCTCGTTCTCTCCCTGCGGCAGAATTCCACCTTTAATTGTCTGTTGTTGCAAGAACACATTACGATTGGCCAGCGTGTCGAATCATTTGCGGTTGAGCGATGGGAGGGAAGAGCCTGGGTTCCGTTGGTTTCGGGAACAACGATTGGCTATAAGCGCTTGCTGCGTTTTTCTAATGTAACGACTGACAAAGTCCGTTTGGTTATTCAACAAGCGAAGGCCTGCCCGGCGATTTCTAACTGTAGCCTTTTTAAAACGCCGAAGTAAGTGAAGCTTTGAAAAAAAGCAAAAACTTTACGCAAAGACGCAAAGGATCGTAAAGAAAATCCTGGGGCGTGCGCTTTTTCCGTTGGTTAAAATTTAAAAGTTCTGTTTCTTGGCCTGCCTCATTGCAAACTCGCCGCGATGCGAAAGCCGAGATTATTGCTCCGAAAAGGCAGCGGCGCACCGCGGCGAAAGGACAACCGTAATTTCGCCGGGGTATCACCCCACGAGCCGCCACGAATAGCTTTCTCGGTTCCTCGCGGCGGGCCGGCGGGTCGATCCCACTCCTGTTTCTGATAATAATTTTCGTCGAACCAATCGCTGCACCATTCCCACACATTGCCGGTCATATCATAGACACGCCAGGCATTGGCGCCGAACTTCCCGACCGGCGCGGTGTACGGGTAGTTGTCGTTATAATTGCGCCAGATAATCGGCCAATCCGGAAAAACTTTTTTGAGCGCCTCATCGCCGACATTGCCGCCGAGCACCAGCAGCGGCGTGTTGTTGCCCCAACTGTATTTGATCGTATTATTGCCGCCGCGCGCGGTCAGCTCCCATTCCGCCTCCGTCGGCAAACGATATTTGAGCGGACCTTGTTGTGACAGCCATTCGCAATACTTCACAGCATCCTGCCATGAGACGCCGACCACCGGATGATCGAGGCTGTATAACGCCGGCCCCAGGCGCTGAAAAAAACGATCCGTGCCGGTTTGATAATTATATTTGCTCGCCGGATTCATCCATTCCGGCATGTTCGCACCGGTGGCTTTGACAAACGTCAGATACTCGCGATTGGTTACTTCGTATTGGCCGATCAAAAAGCTCGCCACGCGCACGCGATGCGCCGGCTTCTCGTTCGAATTGCCGTCGCCAAAAACGTCGCCGCGCACAAATTCAGTCTCCCTCACCAAAACCATACCGGGAGGAATCACTGGTGTTTTCAGCGCGCCGTTTTTCGCAGGAACCGGAGTTTTGTCAGTCAAACGCCCATTCACCAGCGCACGTTTTTCAGGCTTCGTAGCATTGCGGCTGGTAGAACTGGCAGTTTTGTTTGCATTGCTTGCCACAGTTACCGTACGGCTGACAACCGGTTTTTCTTCTTCAACGCGTGGCGGCTGATTGAGTTGATCATTGTTCGTTATTAATTGCACCGATTTGACGGCGCTGCTGTCGGCCGCATTTTCCTTTGCCGCCAATTCCGCGCTGCCGTTCGTCGCCGGCGGTGTGGGCTCCTTTTCGACGATGCGAGACGGCGCGGGGATGGTACGTTTCGCTAACAGCGCCGTTTTTTTCTCTTGAATAAATACTTTTGCATTTTGCATGATGACCGAGAAATGCGCCGCGGCCGCGGGATCTTTCCAAATTTTCCAAACGAGCAAAGACGCGAGCATGACAAACGTGAAAAGAATGGCAACTGGCTTGCCGAAAGAGGGTCTTTTTGCCGACCGCCGCCGCGTCCGCGCTCGGGCCGCCTCCGGTTGCAGCGGTGGCGAGGGCGTCTTTTCTTGCGAATTTTTTTTCGCTGGCGCTTCGGCAGGCGAAGACCCAGCACGCGCCGTTTTCGGCTCGGCACGTTGCGCTTTTGCGGCGCGGCGCAACGACATCAACCATTTGGTGATGTCGGCGGCGTGGCGCGGCCGGTTGTCGGGTGATTTCGCGAGCAGCCATTGCACCAGCTCCGCCATGTGCCCGCTGACGCCGCTGATGTTCTCATCGAGACGCGACGGCATTTTGTGGAGAATGGCGGCGCGCAGCTCGGTCTCGTTCATCGCGTCGAACGGCACGCGGCCCGCCAGGCACTCGTAAAAAACGATGCCCAAGCCATACAGATCGGTGCGATGATCGACCGTCTCGCCGAGATATTGCTCCGGCGAGCAATACACCGGCGAGCCGATCCGCGCCTGATAACGCGTCAATCGCGCATTCGATTCAAGCAGCTTGGCGACGCCGAAATCCACCACTTTGACGACCTCGACTCCCTTGCCATCCTGAATCAGCATGATGTTGTCCGGCTTGAGATCGCGATGAATGACGTTGTTCTCGTGCATGCAGTACAACGCTTCGCAAATCTGCAAGCCGATCGCGATCGTATGCTCGAGATCGAGCGGCCCGTTTGTCTTCAGCAATTCCCCGAGCGACATGCCTTCGAGAAATTCCATGACGAGATAAACCAGGCCGTCCGGCGTCTCGCCGAAGTCGTAGACGGTGACGACGTTGGGATGCTTGATGCGTGCCGCGACGCGCGCTTCCTGATAAAAGCGCCGCCGGAACTCTGGATTGACCAGCACTTCGGGCCGCACGAATTTGATCGCCACAAAATCATCGATGAACAAACGCCGCGCGCGAAAAACGCTGCCCATACCGCCTTCGCCCAATTTGCCTTCCAGGCGGTATTTCTTGTCGATCACCATGCCGAAACCCGGCTGCGGCAACGCCGAGACGTCATCCGCAGAGGGCGGCTCGAAGCAGACGTGCGTCAGCGCGGTGTCGTAAGGCGATTTGCAATACGTGCAGGTTTTGATGGTCGTTTTCAAGCGTGTTCAGTTTTTTTGAATGCAAAGCTCGAACCGATTTGAAATTTTTGCAGCCCAGGCGGCGGCCTGGTTGGTTTATCCCGCTATGGCGGGAGCAGTCTGCGTTACGGTTTTCTAATTGCGAAACTCGGACCGATTTGAAAACTTAGATAATGAATAAACGTGCCGTCGTCCCGAAAAATATTGTATCCCAAAACGGGCTTGAGCCAGACCGCGGCACCGAGAGGAATGAGATAGGAGGCGTTCGTCGTTACGCCCCACTGCCGCTCAGAAACCGTAATGGTCTGGCGGTTTCCGGCAACGTTGAGCTGCGGCAAAAAGAGCCCAACACCGGTATCCAACTGAAAACGGCGGTTAAGACGCCAATTTAAAGCCGCACCGATTTTCATGAGCGAGCCGGAAGCTTTTATGCCGACATTTAGCAGGCTCGATTCCACGCCGCTGCGCACATTCAGCCAGGCGAAAGCGTAATCGAGATTCAGCGCGAATCCCTCGGCAAAGGGCA
>JBOHQZ010000448.1:0-5672 GCA_050732275.1 bacterium | reverse complement strand
TTCGGAGAGCATTCATTTCGAGACCACCCCGGTCAGCGGCGCCACGTGGGAACATTTTGACCAAGTGCGTGTAAGCGGTTACTTTCAGCTCATCCGGCGTTTTAAAGAGTTGCCCGGCGAGCAGGATTATGCGAGTTGGGAACGTCTTCTCATCAATAACGATTACATGGCATCAACCGAGCAAGGCAAGGTGGTCGCAAGCGTGGCCGGTTGCGCGCTCTTCCAAAAACAGCCTTCGCGTTTTTTGCCGGCTGCCGGCGTCAATGCTGCCGCGTTTCGTGGTTTGGAAAAAGAATATGATTCTTTGGCGCGTGAACGTTTTGATGCGCCGATGGTTGCTCTTCCTCGCAAGCGCCACCCGGCAACACGCGGCTTATTCGAAGATGTTCTCGCTTTTGTTCAACGCTTCACCAGCGGCGAGATGCTGCAAGGCGCGCGTCGCATCCGGCAATGGATTTATCCCAAAGAGGTTATTCGCGAAGCGCTTCTCAACGGCTTGATTCACCGCGACTGGACGATTCCGACAGATTTGGAATTAGCGATTTACTCAGATCGTTTGGAAATCGTCAGCCCGGGCGCTTTGCCCAACACCGTGACGGTTGAAAAAATGAAGGCCGGCGTGCGCATACCGCGCAATCCGATCATTATGAGAACCATGCAGGACTGCGGCTATGTGGAGGCGATGGGCATGGGCGTTCGCAATATGATTCGCCACATGCTCACGCACAACGGCACCGAGCCGGAGTTCATCGAAACCGAGGATCGGTTAGTCGTCAGGCTTTGGCGTGAACGAAAAACTGTTTGAGTTTTTAAAATCGAAGGTAACTTTCTCAGGAACAAAATTCCATGGTTGAAATTATCGGCATTATCCTGGCTATTCTCACCGCGCTTTTCGTCGGCTATCCGCTGCTGCAAAAACGGCAACAAAAAGTCAGCTTCGCGCTGAACCACCGCGCCCAAGAACTGGAAGCGCGCAAGGCAGAAATCTACGCCGCGATTCGGGACATCGATTTCGATTACCGCATGGGCAAGCTGTCGCAGGAAGATTATGAAACGTTGCGCGCGCAATACAAGACCGAAGCCATCGGCATGATGAAGCAGGTCGATGAAATGAACCTCGGCAAATCTCGCCGCAGCGCGAAGGAAATCACTGCGGCTAAAACTTCGGCGCGTTTTTGCCATCATTGCGGCCAGCCGGCTAAAGACGAAGACCGGTTTTGCAGCGCTTGCGGAGGGCAGTTAGCGTGAGCGTTCCGCCCTCGGCTCCTGCTATCGAAGTCAGAAATCTCGTCAAAACCTTCAGCGAGTTTTATGCGCTGCGAGGCATCTCTTTGCAAATTGCCACCGGAGAATGCCTGTCAATCTTTGGCCCGAACGGCGCCGGCAAAACCACGTTCTTGCGCATTCTCTCCGCGATTTCCCGGCCCAGCAGCGGTGAGATTTTATTCGACGGCAAGCCGTTGGAAGAAGCCGTGTTTTCCATTCGCCGCCGCCTTGGCGTCATCGGCCATCAATCCTTTCTTTACGACGATCTCACCGCTGAAGAAAATCTGCTCTTTTATGCCCGTCTGTATGACGTCAACAATCCGGCAGATCGCATTCGCGAGATTCTCAACGAAGTCGGCCTACACGAGCGCGCTCGTGATCGCGTGCGCACTTACTCGCGCGGCATGCAGCAACGTTTGACCATTGCCCGCGCCATGCTGCACGATCCCGCCCTGCTCTTTCTCGACGAGCCATATACCGGCCTCGATCAACACGCCGCCTCGATGCTCACCACGTGGTTGAGCAAATTGCGCTCGGAACGGCGCACGATCCTGCTGGTGACGCACGACCTCGAGCAAGGCTTGGCCCTCGCGGATCGTGTGGCGATCTTTCTGCGCGGCAAAGTGGCATGGGAAAAGCCGGCAAACGCGATCAATCAGCAAACGCTGCGGCAGCTTTATTTCGACTTGGTAGCAAGCTCGGAAAGACAACACGGGGTAGGTCAATGAACGAGTTGAGCAAGCTCATGATACTCGTGTGGAAAGATCTGCTGGCCGAGTTTCGCACCAAAGAGATGATCTCCTCCATGCTGATCTTCGCACTCATCGTCGTCGTGGTTTTTAATTTCACCTTCGATCCGGGTAGCCGCGCCACCGCCGAAGCCGGCCCCGGCATTTTGTGGGTTGCCTTTACATTTGCCGGCGTCTTGGGCTTGCATCGCGCACTCGTTCACGAAGTGGAGCGCGGCTGCTTGCACGGCCTCATGCTGGCGCCAGTGGAGCGCGGCATCATCTTTCTGGGCAAGGCCATCGGTAATGCCATTTTCATTTTCCTGATCGAGCTGCCGACGTTTTTGTTGTTCTCCATCTTTTTCAATATCGATTTCTGGAAGGGCATCGACAAGCTCGCCGTGATTTTCTTTCTCGGCACGATTGGCTTTGCCGCGGTGGGCACGCTGTTGAGCGCCATCTCGGTCAACACCCGCACGCGCGAGATCATGTTGCCAATTCTGCTCTTCCCCATCGAAGTGCCGGTCATTCTCTCCGCCGTCAACGCCACCGCCGGCGCGCTCAAGGGCCAAAGCTGGAGTGAGATCGCAGGATGGTTGAAAATCCTGACGGCGTTTGATTTGATTTTCCTGCTCGTATGTTTTGTGACGTTTGAATATGTGCTGGAGGAGTAGCGTAGCCCAGACGGCCCGTCGGGAAAGCCCGGACCAGCGGTCTGGGTTACAATAAAATTGTTGACTTCCGCGGCGCTTTCCGTGATTCAAGTTTTAGCTTGAAATCCAGACAATTTTTTAGTAACTTTTACAATCAAATTCCCAGAGGTTGAATATGCCTGAAATCAGCCGCTTCTTTGGCATTGTGATCAGAATGTATTATGATGATCACATGGGACGCCTCATTTCCACGCTAATTACGGGGGGCAGGAGGCAAAGGTCTCCATTCAACCTATTCGGGTTGTAAAAGGAAAGCTACCCAAACGGGCGCTTTCTTGGTTTTGGAGTGGGCGACTTTGCATCAAGATGAATTGCTTGAGAATTGGAGATTGGCCGAAGCCGAAAAAGAGTTGAGCAAAATCGATCCATTGGAGTGAACGCCATGTTTCCTAAAGTTATTGCGGTCCACTATCTCGGTGGCTACAAACTTGAAATCACCTTTTCAGATGGTGAGAAAGGCATTGTGGACTGGAGCGAAAAGCTGGCAAAGGCAAAGCGCGGCGGAATTTTCGAACCTTTGAAAGACCCCAATTATTTCGCACAAGTCGAGCTGTGGGAGGGTACCATCCGCTGGCCTAACGGTGCAGACGTTTGTCCGGACGTGCTGTGCGAACGAGTAAGCGGAAAATCACTCCAACCATTCGAGTCTTTCAGTTCACCCCAAATGTCGGTTGATGAACTTGTAGAACAAATTTCTATTTATTGATGTTTGCAAAAGTAAAAGGAAAGTGTCATGCTGGAAGCATCTTGTTTGTTATCCAGCACAGTGCTCGATTGGAACAGGATTCCTCCGGAATGACATCCAAGTATGGTGCTCGCACCATTTCCAATTATTAATGCAAAGATCAATAAACTTTGAATTTGACGAGGAACATCAACAGATGTTTTTGGAGAATGCGGAGGGCCTTGCCCTATTTATTCCTGGCATGATTCACGACTACGAAGTCAGCCTGGAGGAAAACGATATCAATTCGAAATCATTGCTGGAAACCAAAAAGATTCTTCCAGAATGACATTTTCCTTACTTTAGCAAGCTTCATTAATCTCTGGAATTCAACATGCCTCTCGACCGCACCCTCGAGCGCTGGACAACCCGCTTCGTCTACGTCACCACGATCTTGATGATCGTAAACCTCTACAACATCTTCGTCTTCGTTCCCACCGAAGCGAGCATGGGGATCATCCAGCGCATTTTTTATTTTCACGTGCCCTCTGCCTTCATCGCCTTTCTCGCGTTCGGCGTGACGTTTGTTTACAGCATTCTTTTTCTCGCGAAAAGAAAAATGTGGCACGACCGCGTCGCTTATTGCTCTGCCGAAATCGGCATCATCTTCACCACCATCGTGCTCACCACCGGGCCGCTTTGGGCGCGGCCGGTCTGGAACACATGGTGGACGTGGGACGCGCGATTGACCTCCACGCTGGTTTTGTGGTTCATTTACGTGGGCTACATGATGCTGCGTTCCTACACCGGCGAAGAGCAGCGCGGCGCTCGTTTCGCCGCGGTCTTTGCCATCATCGGTTTCGTCGATGTGCCGATCGTTTATATGGCCAATCGTCTGTGGCGTACGCTGCACCCACAGCCGGTGATGTTCGGCGGCTCGGAATCCGGCCTGAACCCGGCCATGCGTTACGCGCTCTTTTTCAGCATGTTGACCTTCCTCGGCCTTTATTTGTTTATGTTGTTCTATCGCTTGCGCGTCGAGCGCGTGCGCCTCGAGTTGAATGAAATAAAAAGAGAAATGGCATACTCGTAGCACAGGCTACGCCCGTAGGGCGGCCCGTCTGTGATTATTGGTTTTCAATAAATGCTTTTAAAAGACAGGATCTGGAAATGAACTTTCTTGTTTTTATTTTTACCTGGCTTACTTGGAGTGTGCAGCAAACTACCCCGGCTTCATCATCGAACAAAAATCTTTGGTTTCTCTTCGCGGCCTATTTCATCGTGTGGCTCTTGATCGTCGGCTATCTTTTCAGTCTATCGCGGCGGCAGAAAAAGCTGGTGCAGGAGCTTGAAACGTTGAAGCAGATACGGCAGGAAAAGCCAATCGTGAGATAATTCGATAAACAAAAATAGCCAGCCGTCCTCATTGGAACGGCTGGCTATTTGAAATTCTCGAAAGGAAAATGGTTATGCCTTAAGTCTTCTCAGCCATTTTACCCGGCGGCAAACCTCGATTCATCGAAAATTTCCTTAAAAGACAAGACCTGCGGTTACCCCCACAAAAGACGTGCTTTGGTCTTTGGTGGAAATAATATTAAAAAGCCCCTGCAAGACGATATTAAAAGACTCTCCCGCCGGAATTTCGAGCCCGCCACCGAGGCCGAAGCCGACCACGTTTTCGTCATTTTCTCCAATAGTCTGTTCCCACGTGTCATCATCAAACGTCGCCCACTGGAGAATGGTGGTCGCGGAATCGTACGCGTAAGGGAGATCGGTGGCGCTATACTTGTTGTTGATGATGTTGTAATTCACCTGCCCCAGCAGGAAAATTTGCGTGTTGGCTTCCGGCGCAGTTAAGTAGGGACGAACACCGCCGCCGAATCGAATAAGACTAGCGCTGATGTCGGAGCTGGGATTGATACGGACCGGACCCGCCGGCGTCGTAAAAACCTGGCTTGCCCAAAAACTAGCCGGCTGTCCGGTTAGCTGCGTGCTCAAAGCGTCGGTAAATTTTTCGTTATCAACCGAAAATCTTTCGTACCCGACATTAAAGGTAATCCCCAATCGCGGTGAAGGGAAGATAACGTATTGCGCGTTTCCACTCAATCCAACCTTGGTATACTCTTTAAAATCATCCGGACTCAATGGAAAAGCAGCGCCGGCGTAAAATTCAATTTGATTTTTTCGCTGGGCAAACAGATCGTTCGCACCTAAAAGAAACACTGCAGTCAGCATCAATAGCTTTGCTATTCTCATGTTTTCCTCCAAACAGTTGTGAGTGTATAGTTGTGAGTGTGAGTG
>JBOHQZ010000447.1:0-5677 GCA_050732275.1 bacterium | reverse complement strand
GACAGCGCTTTGAGAAAGTTGACCAAGCGCGGTTCGATCTCCGCAAAACGAATTTCGCCGTCGATGCGCAATTTCGGCACGAGCATTTCGCGCGTGAGCGTGCGGCCGGCCACTTCCTGCAAACGTTGGCGCAACGCCGGAATCCGCTCCGTTTCGATCGTCAAGCCCGCAGCATATTTGTGGCCGCCGAACGCCCGCAGCAAATCGGCGCACTGTGACAGCGCGTGATGAATATCGAAGCCGGGAATGCTGCGCACCGAACCTTTGCCCATGCCGTTAGCGGTCGCAATCATCACCGTTGGCCGAAAGTATTTTTCCACCACTCGCGACGCCACGATGCCGATGACGCCGGAATGCCAATTTTCCTGGTGCAACACGAAAGCCGTGTCGTTTTCGGGGTCGCATTGCGTCTGGATGATCTCGATCGCGTCGCGAAACGTCTCATCGTCGATATTGCGGCGCTCGCGATTCTCTGTGTCGAGAATTTGCGCGATCTCCACCGCCGGCGCTTCGTCTTCGGCAATCAACAGATTCACAGCGCGGCGGGCATCGCCCATGCGACCGACGGCGTTGATGCGCGGCGCAACGATGAAGATGACGTGGCCGGAGTCGATGGGTCCTTTCTCCAGGCCGCAAACTTTGATGAGCGCGCGCAAGCCGATATTCTCAGTGCGGTTCAATTGCTCGAGGCCGTATTTGACAAAAGCGCGATTCTCATCCACAAGAGGCACGATGTCCGCCGAGCTGCCGATCGCCACCAAATCGAGGTGCCGGAACAAATCCTTTTCATCATGCCGCAGATGCCGATACAAACCTTGCATCAACTTGAAAGCCACGCCGACACCGCACAACTCTTTAAAAGGATACGGACAATCGCTGCGTTTTGGATTGAGCAGGGCATTGGCGGGCGGGAGCTGCGCCGAAGGCTGATGATGATCGCACACGATCACATCCATTCCGAGCTCGCGCGCGCGGGTGATTTCTTTGTGCGCCGTCACGCCGCAATCAACGGCGAGAATAAGCTGAACGCCGTCGGCTTTGGCTTTTTCGATGCCGGCGATGGATAAGCCATAGCCTTCGCGCAGACGCTCCGGAATATAATGTGGGACATTATAACCCAGCGCGCGAAAGGCCAGGGTCAGCAAAGCCGTGCCGGTCGTGCCATCGACGTCGTAATCGCCGTAAATCAGCAGGCGCTCTTTACGAGCGAGCGCCTGCGCCAACCGCTCAATCGCGGCTGGCATATCCGCCATGAGGAACGGATCGTGCAGGTGCTGCAAGCTCAGGTTAAAAAATTCCTTGGCGCTGTCAAGCGAATCGATGCCGCGATTGAGCATAACACGCGCGATGATCGGCGGCACCGCCAGCGCGCTCGCCATTTGCTTGACAACGGCTGCCGGCGTGGTTTCGATAAATTCCCACTGCAAATCCATGACGACCCCGAGAGCTAAAAATACAAAAGTTTTATGCCACACCACGAGACTGTCATTCCATAAAAATCCTTTTATAATTCAAAACCAATGCTTGAAAACAAACAAGGTTCTCTCAAAATGACATATTCAAGTGATGATTGATTCGCGTTTGAGCAGCAAAAAATTGGTCAAATAAAAAATCCAAAGCAGGCCGATAAGCCGAATTCTGTCTCCCGCCGAGGCGGGATGACGATCATTTATCTGGGACGCCGATTGCTCGGCGCCTCGAGCGACCTACCCGTTCCGTCTCTCCGCCGAGGCGAGGAATTGAGCGGGCAACTCTTCCCGCTTTGTAGCGGGACGGAACTTATTTGGTCTTGCTCCGGGCGGGGTTTACCATGCCGGCGCGGTCACCCGCGCCGCGGTGAGCTCTTAACTCGCCTTTCCACCTTTGCTCCGACGAATGCCGGGGCTGTGTATTTTCTGTGGCACTTTCCGTCGGCTCGCGCCGCGTCGCCGTTAGCGACCGCCCTGCCCTGTGGAGTTCGGACTTTCCTCGGCGCGTCGCCGCGCCGCGACCGTCTGGCCTGCTTTGGAAAATTTGACTTTCAAATTGCCCGGCTCTTAAAGCCAGGAGCCAAGCGCCAAAAAATAATTTGCCGACACCGAGACGCGTTATGCGGCGACCGCGGCATTGGCGGCTTCAAACTTACCGGCGGCTTCTTCTTCGAACCAAACGAGGATGCGCCCGCAAGATTCACAATAAAAAATTTGATTCATTTCGCGAATCTCCATGACGCGTTGAGGCGGGATGCGCGTCGAGCAGCCGACACAGGAGCCGCGGATGACTTCGACGACCGCCAGCCCGTCTTTGCCATTTAAAATGCGTTGATACGCGCCGAGCAGAGGTCTGCGCAATTTGACGATCAAGCCGTTGCGCTGGCTTTGCAATGCTTCAGACATACTGCGCGTCTCCGCTTCACGCGCCGCCAGGATCGCCTCTTGCTCGTCATATTCGCTTTGCAAAATTTTCAGCCGCTCATCCTGTTCGGCCAGCTCTTTTTGCAGCGTTTCCTCCTGCTCGATCGCCTCGAGAATTTTGGTTTCGGTTTCATCGATCGCTATCGCAGTCGCCTCGATCTCGGCGGTGACGGCGTCGTATTCTTTATTGTTTTTGACGCTATACAACTGATTGTCATATTTCTTTTTTCTTTCTTTAGCCATTTGCAGCGCCCCTTCCGCTGAGCGGCGGCCGCTCTGCGTCATCTCCAGGGTCTCGACTTTTTGCCGCCGCAGCGCGGCGAGCTGATCTAATTGGCTTTTTAGCTCGACAACGCGATGCGGCAAGTCGCCTTTGGCCTTTTCCAAGGCGAACAATTGGCTATCCACATTTTGCAGGTCGACCAGAGTCTTTAGATCTTCTAACACCTCAACCTCCTCTAAAAAAATAAAAAATGCACCGCGTGGGGGTGCATTCGCTGTCGTTTTGCTGCGTGGAAGTTTTGGGACGAGGTTAGCGCGATGCCGAGGCCTGTCATCCGAAACAATAACCGGCGTGCCGTTGTCAGCACGATTCGCTTGTCATGATCAATCCGCATCAGTTCCAACCTCGCCTTCAATGCGCACGCAAAACTTATGCACCATGATGTCGTTTATGTCCATTCGGGAAAAGTCGTTTTTTGCCATAAGAAAAATATAGGAGGATGCAACCACAAAAGCAAGAATTTTGTTCCTGGAACAGTAATGCCGGTCTTGGCACCGTCCGGACGCTTTGTCATACGCGATTCTGGCGAATTCCCGAGGTTCAGCGTCCGGACGGTTACTTTCCGGATTTAGTCATAACCAAGCTCGGCCAACCGGTCTTCGTCAAGACCGAAATAATGGCCGATCTCGTGCAGCAGCGTAATGTGCACCTGCTCGCGCAGCTCGTCTTCGCTTTGGCAAAAATTTTCCAGCGGTTTTTGATAAATGCAAATCTTGTCCGGCAGCGTGTTGCCGTAATCCGCGGTGCGCTCCGGCAGCGGCGTGCCGAGATAGGCGCCAAACAGATCGCCGCGATGGCGCACGCCGAACTCGCGCATGGTGGCGCCATCCGGCCAATCTTCGACCACGATGGCGATATTCTCCAAAGCCTCTTGAAAGGCTTCGGGCAGCGCCTCAAGCTCGGCAAGGACGAGTGCTTCAAATTGTTGGCGGGGAAGATTCATAAACGTGAGTTTACCGTTTTGGCAATGGCAGAAGATGGCGATTGATTATTTTCAATGATGAGCTTGGCAGCAGGCGGTCAAGAAAAATGTCGAGATTCTTGCCGCGCGTCACTGCGGACGGGACGAGAATGGCTTCAAAGCCGACTTCGCGCGCCAGCCGGCCGATTTGTTGGGTATAGGCTTCTTGTTTGTCGATATTTTGCGCCTTCATCCAATTCGGTGCAATGAGCTTTTTCTTTGTAATGCCTAGCCTTCGACGCACAGTGCCATTGGTCAAATCTAGTACAAGGCTCAACCTGATTTCGATGCCAATTGCGATACGCGGCAAAATTTTAGCGACTTCAAAGCCATCGCGTTCTAAAGATTTGGTGGATTCTTCGAGACAAGTGTGGAGATCGCAAGCGAGGTAAAGAATGGCAAAAGCGCCTTTGAAATTGAACCGTCTACCAGCACGAAAACTTCCCTGTGCGGAGAGAATGTCGCGGATATTCGCAAATTTTACTGATACGTTGCGAAAACAAACGCCTGAAAAAGGCACTGCCCATTGCAGAGCATCCAGCATCTTTTCGGATAACGGGTGCGGCATCAGACATGACTTCCTTCTTCCAGACTCTCAAGAATTTGCAAAACTTGATCATGTTCGCCTTGGTTGATGAGATCAATCGGACGCCGCCCTTCAAATATCTTATTCGGCGCATGCAACCAACGCTGCCCCTCTTCTGGTTTGACAAGACTATTCAGCTTTTCACGAACCAGCTCTAATGGGTCAAGCGCAGGCGAGGGCCGTCGACCGATTTCTGGCGCATCGCTTCCCTTGGCCACAGCTCGCCCTTTGGCCCCGTATGAAAACCCTGGCGCCGGCATGGCTTCGGCAATCTTGCTTTCGTGCACCGCGTTGAAGTCAGCTTCCGGATAATAACCGCGCAATATATCAGCGAGCCGACGACAGTTGTCTTCAAAGTGAGCTTCATCTCGGAAGTCTGAATACGTTATCGATTGTAAGAACGGCGGAATGGTGCAGTCTTTACGTAAAACAGGAATGACAACCTTTCGTCTGCCGGAAGGCTCTTGATTCATCGCAAAAGAGGCTTCTGCCTGAGTCCATTCCTTGGCAAAATAGCCTGGCGTCATAACTATCACAACTCGTCGACTATTGGCAAGGCCGTCATTAATGGCATTCGGTAAGCTGCCCCCTGGACGGCGAAGCTGAGATTGGTCGAACCAGACTTTTAATCCATGCTTTTCCAGGCGTTTCACCAACTTCACGCACCAGTCCGTGTCCTCGTATGCGTGACTGATAAAAACATCGTAAGCCGAAGTTTTTGAAATTTTTGACTGCTTGTCTTTGATGATCATATACTCGCTCCTTGTTGCGAGTCATCTATAAACCCTAGAGTTTTTGTTCGTCACATAAAGATACGCAGATCATTTTCTAAAATCAAGTCGTTGTTGAATAACGCAATGACTTCTCATCTCGGTTGTTCATTCTATCTAACCGACAATCATCAGCTTGAACTCTTTCACCGATTGAATCGCCTTGAAGTCTTTTCTGTTTTGGGTAATTATAGTCGCGCCGATTCGACGCGCACTTAAAGCGATGAGAACGTCGTTGGTCAAGCCGATCGTCTTTTTGATCTCATAGCCCTTTTGACTTTGAACCTTGGCGAGCAGCCTACCGGCTTCGACGTAATCCCGCCATAGTGGAATTAGGAGTTTATTTGACATCCGTGACAACTTCCACAAATCATCAATTGGCGCAATCGTAGATTTAGAAAAAGCACCGGACAGAAGTTCCATCACGACTACGGCAGAGACATAAACCGTTTGGTCTGAAGCCCTTTCAAAAAATTCGGCAAACTTGTCAGACTTGTAGTAGTCAATGTAGATATTCGTATCCAGCAGGAACTTATTCATAAACGTTCTTGATGTGAACTTTGCCTTTATATTTCATCATCAGACGCCGCATTTCTTCCATGTACAGCCTATCATCCAACATCTGCTCAATCGCCTGGTCCGGAGACGCGGAATCATAAAGTTTCCGCAATCTCTCGACTTTTC
>JBOHQZ010000446.1:0-5710 GCA_050732275.1 bacterium | reverse complement strand
ATTCCAAACGGCGTCACCGCGATGGCTTGGCGCGTATATTTGCCGGTCTCTTTTGCCATGACGTGGCTGGTGGAAAGAATTTTATCCGCTTTGCGCAGATTAAATTTGATCAGCTCCCGATGCAAAAAGGATTTCTTGGGGAAATCAAAAACGTCGCCTCCCCAGACCGAAAGAATGAAAGGATGAAATCCGGACAGCGCGCCGATAAGCCCGTAGCTGCTGGCATAGTGCGCGTGAACCAAGTCGGGTTTAAATTCGGCAATCATTTTTTTCACTGCGGGGACGGCTTTCAGGTAGATAAGTTTTGATATTTTGGTTTCGCTGTCTTCGGTTATCGCGCTATGAAGTTTTAATGAATATATTTTAATGTTTTTGTAATTTTGGTAAAGCGAGCCGTCATAATTTGATAATCCAAAAATATAAATTTTCAAGCCGCGATCGGCCAGCGCTCTGGCCCATTTGACGGTGTGGGGCGAATTAGGATTTGACAGCAGCAGAATTTTCATGTGGCGATGGCGCCTCCGGTTTGCAAACCCAAAAACAAAACTGGCCGCAAAAAACCAGCTTGGCGGCGTTGATCCAGGCCTGTTCCTTGCCAGCCAGTTTTCCAATAATATTAATCACCCGATTCAAAGGGGACTCTTTTCTCCACCAACGCGAAAAGAAATTGGGCCCGCCGAAGCCCTGTCTGAGGATCAGCGTCAGTGCATCGATACTCGGCGCGATTTCTACCAATCGCAAGCCGGCTTCCTCGACGAGCTGTAGAAATCCATACGGCGTATAATTCCAAAAACTGTAGGTGTGGAACGGCTCGAGCTGTGAAGTCGATCCAACCAGGTACCCATGCGGCCGCAGCACGCGGTACACTTCCTTGAGTAGCTCCGCAGGATACCGCACGTGCTCGAAAACTTGGTAGCAATAAATCAGGTCAAAGGAGTCGTTGGCGAATGGGATGTGGACGCCGTCAAAAGTATGGAACTCGCCATCGGTTCGCGTTCGCGCTGCCACGGCCGGCGACTTTTCTATGTCCAATCCGATCCATTTGATGTCCGGCATTTTTTTGCGAAAATAATCGATCGAATCGCCGGCGCCACAACCCAGGTCCATGACTTTATTAAGATCGTTTTCCCGTTTGAACAGGCGCTCGAGATAATATTCCGGAGTGATTTGGCGCGTGTGATCTTTGGGAACGTAATCTTTCATCAGATGGTAAAGTATGCGGCTCATGTAAAGACCTCGATTTGAATTACTCGTCTCTCAGCCCGAACGTCGGGCTTGACGCTTCCAAGCAGCGCGATAAAACGGCCAAGCGCTTCGATCAAAACAGGCTTGCACCAAGGCGATTGCGTGCAGACAGTGATTCTGATAACTCGGACCCTGTGAGTCCGCTGCTTTGAATATCGACTTCGCAAAGTCCCTGGCAGCCTGCAAAAGATAGTACATCATCCGAATCGGCGCCATAATAAAGACATAATGCGGGCCAAAGTGCTTCATCCAAAAATAGATGACCACTTGATGGGTTTTGATCAACCGCCGCTCTCCCCACTTTTGCGCGCCGCTGACGTTGCCGTGATGAATCACTTGAATGGCCGGCGCCCAAATCACGTCGGCGCCAGCTCGGTGCATGCGCCAGCAATAATCCAAATCCTCGCCATACATAAAAAGGTTCGCATCCAATCCGCCAACTTTCTGATATACGGCCGCAGGAATAAACCAGCAAGCGCCGATAGCCCAATCCACGCTGCGCGCTTCTCCTTTCACGGGCTTTCTCAGAATTTTCTTGGCTTCCTCGACGCTTTTCCGCACGATGCCAGATAGCGTCGGGAAGGAATGCCACGATGGCTGAATGGTTCCATCGCCATTTAAGAGCGTCGGAACAAGCATGGCGCGGTGATTGTTCATTTTCGCGGACGCGACAAGCTCCGAGATTGTGGTGGATGAAATCTCCGTGTCCGGATTCAGCAACAACAAATAGCTTCCACCCGCTTGCGCAATTGCCTCGTTGTTGGCGGCGGCAAAACCTATGTTGCGGGAGTCACCGATCAATTTCACCATAGGATACTTTTCTTGAATCGCCTGCCAGGTTCCATCTTCCGAGCCGTTGTCGCGTACGATCACCTCGAAACGCGCCTTGCGGCTTGCATAAATCGTTTTCAAGCATTGCAAAACGTGATCGCGGCAATTCCACGTGACGATGATGATGGAAACCAGCGGTTTGATATTTTCCTCAGGGGCGTGGCTCATGCAAGCGCTTCCTGATATAAGGCAGCGTATCTATCGGCATGAACGTTTACGCTGAACAACTCCCGGGCAATCTGCCGGCATTGTTTGGAGGTTGTTTCGTAAGTCTTCTCAAGACATGCCAACTCCGTTTTATTCCTGCTCCAATCGTTCGTCAAAAGTATGCCGACTTGATGCCGCTCGATCACATAAGCGGCGCCGCCGATATACTCGTCGCAGATGACCGGTAGCCCGGCGGCGAGATACTCAGGAAATTTAACCGAGATTTCTCGCGGCGATTCCGACGATCGCGGTCGAACCAACAAGCCATAGTCACACTTTCTCAGCACGGCGGGAACGAGATGACTTTCCAACGCCATGATCACAACGCGATCTTTGGCAATAGCGTGGACCGCCAGGCTGCGCTCAATTTGCTCCCGTGGCGTGCGCGTAATGATGACGAGCACCGCGTGCGGAACCATTCGGCACAGTTCTTTGTAGCGCGAGAGCAAATGATCAAGATTGTTCCAACGATTAAAATTGCCGGCGTTGAAGACAAACAAACTATGGGAATTTTTCAAGCGTTCGAGCACGCGCACTTCTTGTGGCATTTGCGATGCGTCTAAATCCGCAAAGTGCATTTCACCGGCGGTGGTGTAAATCACTTCGACACGCTGCGCATCGGAAGTAAAACTCTCTTGCATCGGATCTGAAACAACGACGCAGGCAGCAGCGTGGCGGACGATTGCCTTTTCGAGCCTCTTCCATGTGTGGCAGGTCCACGAGGTTCGCGGCCATTTGCCGCTGAGAATTTGCTCTTCAATCCACAAAGAGCGCGGGTCAAAAATATATGGCACACCGGCGAGTTTTCGCATGATCAATCCCAACAACCCGGCATGATAGCTTCGGCAGTGCAAGAGATTGATATGATGGCGGCGCACATATAGAAGGAGCATGGCAACCGCCAACGGTAAGGCAAGGGCCATCTCCAGCAATCGCCAGGTATCAAAAGGATAGGCGGACAACAAAGGCCGAACCCTGGCGCAAATTTCTACCGCGGACATTTCTTGGCGGAGAGCGCGAAACGATTCTTTGTAACGATAAAAAACGATTTCGATGATGCTTTTTTTGGTAAAGCGCAATACCGACACCAGGCTATAAAGATGAACCACGAGCGAGCCGCGATTTCTGGCGGCCAACGCTTTTAAAAGGCTTTTCACTTGCGTGTCAAAAATGCCGTAATTGGCAACCAATTCGGTGCAAGTCAAATAGAGCAAACGGATCGACATGTCGTTATTCCAATAACCTCGCGCCCCGCGCCGAGGCAAAAGGCTTGAGATTTTTAGCATCATTTATGATGCTTTCATATCTTCGCCTGATGATTTATCATCAGGCGATCCGGCGAAACCACAATTCGAGATTGAGCCATCGCCACGCCCGAAAAGTCAAGTCGAGCTTGCCGGCGGCGTGCGCCTCAAAAGCGGCCAGGATCTGCGGCACGTTGAAATAACCGCGGCCGGCGAATGACGCCGAGTGAATCGTCTCGCGCGCCCAATCGCGCAGCTCGTTGGCCAGCCAGTTTCGCTCCGGCGTGTTGAAGCCCATTTTGTCGGTGCGCAAGCGAACCGGCTCCGGAAGAATATTCCGCATCGCATTGCGGAGTATCGATTTCGTCGAGCCGCGCTTCAGTTTCTGATCGTTGGGCAGTGCCCAGATATGTTCCACCAGCCGATAGTCCAGAAAAGGCACGCGCGCTTCGATGGAAAACGCCATGGCGTTGCGATCCTCGTAGCGTAAGAGCGCCGGCAAACTGTAGCGCGTCAGCAACACGTCAACAAAATCATCAAAAATATCCGCGTGTTTCCGCGGTGAAAAGTCGGGGCGGCGATCACGATGCTGCCGCAAAAAATCCTGGCTCAATCCCAAATCCGTTTCTTGCCGCGCGCGATCCACGCGGTCGCGAACAGCCGCGGGAAGATTGAGACGCGCGGCTCGCCAGGCAATTTTTGCCAGAGAAGTGCCGTGCAAACGTTTATGCGCCAACGCTTCTCGCCAAAATTCCAATAAGCGGCCTTGCCGAATCAAGCTGGCGCAATAATAAGAAAAATATCCCGGATAACCCGCCAGCAGCTCGTCGCCGCCTTGCCCGTCCAGCAGCACCTTGACGCCTCGTTCCGCCGCCTTTTCCATCACACACCATTGCGCGTAGATGCTGGTCGAGGCAAACGGCTCGTCTTGTTGCCACACCAAGCGGGAAAGAATTTCGAGCAATTTCGATCCGCTCGGAAAAATGTAATTCGGTTCAGCGCCGGTGGCCTGCAAAACTTGTTCGATATGCTTGCGCTCGTCAAAACGCGGATCGTCGAAACATGATGAAAAAGTTTTTTGTTGTTTGCCAACCAAATGCGGACTGACAACGTGGCCGGCAAAAAGCAGCTTGTTGGCTACACACACAATCGTGGAAGAATCCAATCCGCCGCTCAAGCAGGTGCCGATCGCGACATCGCTGCGCAGATGGATGCGCACGGCATCTTCAAAGAGGGCGTAAAATTCTTCGGCGTAGCGAGCGTCACTCACCTCCGTCCCGGCTTGGTGATTTGAAGCTAAATCCCAATAGCGTTGGATACTCAACCGGCTGTCGCGCAAAAGCAGCGCATGCGCTGGCAGCAATTGCTTGACGCCAACAAAGAAAGTTTCGTCGGTGTGATCAACATAGCCGTCGTGTAAATAGTCGTAAATGATTGGCTCGTTCGGCTGCCGCGCCGGATCACATATTTTCAGCAGCGCTTTGATCTCAGAAGCAAAGGCAAAAGTCTCGTTATTCCAAAAATAATAAAACGGCTTGATGCCGAAGCGGTCGCGTGCGCAAAAAAGTTGCCGTTGCGCATTATCCCACAGCGCAAATGCCCACATGCCGTTGAAGCGCGAAAGGCAGTCGCCACCCCATTGCTGGTAAGCCGCCAAAATCACTTCAGTATCCGTACCGGTGCGAAATTGATAACCATGACTGATCAATTCGGAACGCAGCTCAAGGTAATTGTAAACCTCGCCGTTGTAAATGATCCAGTAGCGTCCATCCGCGCTGACCATTGGCTGATGGCCGGCAGCGGAGAGGTCGAGAATCGATAGGCGGCGAAACCCGAGCGCGAGATCGAAGGACTTGCCAACGGCATTTTCGAGGCGCGGCAAGCCAAGCTGGGAAATCGTGTCGCTGCCGCCAAAATGCGAAGGACAGCCCGTCGTGGTGTCCACGAGCAAATAGCCTTCGTCGTCCGGCCCGCGGTGGCGGAGCAGGCTCGTCGCTTGCTGAAGGGCAGCGGGATTTATCGGTTTCCGATCAAAATGCCAGAGGCCAACAATGCCACACATAAATTGAAATGTTTGCCGGTTTGCCCGTTCGACGGTTAGCCGGTTAATTTTTTAGCGTTGCTTAATTGTGCCCGTTAATAGGGTGTTTGAAAAATACGAAACATCGTACAAAGTGGAACTG
>JBOHQZ010000445.1:0-5712 GCA_050732275.1 bacterium | reverse complement strand
AAGGCCTTGCTCGAAGTGCCGGCCGAGGCCGGCGGCGTGATTAAAGAAATCCGGGTGAAAGAAGGCGATGAAATAAAAGTGGGGCAAACCTTTCTCGTGGTGGAAACGGGCACGGACGGAAAAAAAGCAAAAGAAGAAAAAAACGAAAACGCTGAAAGCAATAGGATAAAAACGGTAGAGAAAGAATCGCCCAAGGAAAAACCTGCTGAAGAAGCTCGGCAGCCCGTTGCGCCGGCAAGGCCAGACGAGCGCAAAGAAATCGCCCCGGCTGCGCCATCGGTGCGCCGCTTTGCCCGGGAGATCGGCATTGACATCAACACGGTTCCCGGCTCCGGTCCGGGCGGCAGAATTTCAATCGAAGACGTCAAAGCCTTTGCCAAGCAGATCAATCAGCAAAAAGCCGCGCCGGCCGCGGCATTCATGGGCATTGCAGCCGAGCCACTGCCCGACTTCGCCAAGTGGGGCGAAGTCGAGCGCAAGCCCATGAGCAAAATTCGCCAAGCTACGGCGAGACATCTGAGCTTTGCCTGGGCGACAATACCGCACGTGACGCAATTTGACAAGACCGACATCACCGAATTGGAAAAGCTGCGCAAGCAATACGGCAAAAAAGTTGAAGCCGCCGGCGGCAAGCTCACGGTCACGTCTGTTTTGTTGAAGATCATCAGCGCCGCGCTGAAGGTCTTTCCGCAATTCAACGCCAGCCTCGATATGGCGAAAAACGAGATCGTTTACAAAAAATATTATCACATCGGCGTGGCGGTCGATACCGAGCACGGCCTGTTGGTGCCAGTGATTCGAAATGTCGATCGCAAAAACATCATCGCGCTTTCGGTTGAGTTGACCCAAGTCGCGGAAAAAGCGCGGAACCGGAAATTATCTCTTGACGACATGCAAGGCGGCAATTTCAGCATCTCAAATTTGGGCGGCATCGGCGGCACGGGTTTCACGCCGGTGGTGAATGCGCCGGAAGTGGCGATTCTGGGTATTTCACGCGGTCAAATGGAGCCGATTTATCTCAACGGCAATTTTGAGCCGCGCTTGATGCTGCCGCTGTCGTTGTCTTATGATCATCGCCTGATCGACGGCGCGGATGCGGCGCGCTTTCTGCGCTGGGTAGCCGAAGCCATCGAGCAGCCGTTTCGGATTGTGTTGGAGGGATGAGCGGTTCGTAGTGGTGCCTTTAGGCATTCTCAATTTCCAAACATCCGGCCCCTGAAGGGGCTACTACAAACGTTCTTCAAGGAGAAATCGATTGAATAGCAACCAAAAAACCTCCACCCAACTCGCCGTGATCGGTGCCGGGCCAGGTGGCTATGCGGCGGCGTTTTTGGCAGCAGACCTCGGTATGCAAGTCACATTGATTGATCCCGAGCCGAATCCGGGCGGCGTTTGTCTTTATCGCGGCTGCATTCCCTCGAAGGCTTTGTTGCACGTGGCAAAACTATTGTCCGAAGCTCAAGAAGCCAAAGAATGGGGTATTACATTTGACAAGCCTAAAATCGATCTTGACCGCTTGCGCGCCTGGAAAGATGAAGTCGTTAAAAAGTTGACCGGTGGCGTTGGCCAGGTCAGCAAACTGAGAAAGGTAAACTATCTTCAAGCCTGGGCCAGATTTTTAGATGCGCAAACGCTGGAGATCACGAGAAATAATAATGAAAAAGATCGCCTCTCTTTTAAACATACGATTCTTGCGACCGGCTCTCGTCCGGCGACGGTGTCCAACTTGTCGTTGGATAGTCCCAAAGTTTTGAACTCAACCACTGCGCTTGAATTAAAAACTGTGCCTAAGACGATGCTGGTCATCGGCGGCGGCTACATCGGTTTGGAAATGGGAAGTGTGTATGCAGCGCTGGGAACGCAGGTTTCAGTAGTAGAAATGATGCCGGGGTTGTTGCCCGGCGCCGATCGCGACCTGGTGAGAGTCCTGCACAAAAATCTCGAACATAAATTTCACGCCATCATGCTCAACACCAAAGTGGCGGAGATGAAAGAAACAACCAGCGGCCTCCGCGTGCGTTTCGAGAGCAATGAGATTAAAGAAGCCGAGCAGGAGTTTGAAGCCGTTATGATCTCCGTCGGCCGCAAGCCCAATTCTTCCGATCTCGGCTTGGAAAATACGCGCGTCGAAATTGACAAACGCGGTTTCGTCAAAGTCGATGCGCAGCGCCGCACTGCAGAACCGTCGATCTATGCCATCGGCGATGTCGCCGGTGAACCGATGCTGGCGCACAAAGCTTCGCACGAGGGCCGCGTTGCCGCCGAAGCGATTGCGGGCCACAAAGTCGCGTTCGAGCCGCGTGCGATTCCGGCTGTGGTATTCACGGATCCAGAAATTGCCTGGTGTGGCTTGACCGAAACCGAAGCCAGCGAGCAAAATCGCAAAATCGAAGTGGCACGTTTCCCTTGGGCCGCTTCGGGCCGCGCGCTGACGATGGACCGTCCCGAAGGCGTGACCAAGCTCATGATCGATCCCGAAACCGAGCGTATTTTGGGAATGGGAATCGCCGGCGCTGGCGCGGGAGAGCTGATTGCCGAAGGTGTTTTAGCCATCGAAATGGCGGCGCTAGCAACGGACATGAAGCTCAGCATTCATGCTCATCCGACGCTCTCGGAAACCGTCATGGAATCGGCTGAAGTATTTTTTGGCCAAAGCACGCACGTCTATCGACCCAAAAAAAGTAAATGACGACGCGAGAGGCTTATTGCATTCTCTTCTTTGAATTTCTCCAAAAATCTTTATATTAGTGTTTAAAGTGTAAGGTGGTTGCGTATATATTTATAGAGAAGTGCTCAGGGAAAATATGTAGGCGCGACTGAGTACTTTTCGAGCAGGAAAGGAATCTGATCATGGGCGGAATTTCCGCGAAGCTGAAGGAACAAGACAAAGGTTTGGCCGTTTTTGAAGGAGGGCAATCATGAACGAACAAGACAAAGATTTAACCGCTTTTGAAGAGTATTTGTTCTCGTTTATGAACGAGGCGACACCGAGTACGCCGCTGACTAGCGACGAAGTTATTGCTATTCTCAACAGCTATGGTCCGCCGGAAGAGATTTCTGCGAAGGAACGCGACCAGACGGTCCAGCGCATGAAAGAAGCGCACGCGCGGCGGAGCTGCTCGTGCCGCAAGAATTGTTGAAAGCGGCTTTGAAAGAAGACGGCGATATTGAGACGCTGCGCCTGAAATTTCAGGTGAGCCGGCATGTCGTGGCAAAGCAGCTTGTCAAGCATGGATTTTTGATGTAGGGTTGACCAACAAAATTTCATTTTTATATCAGAGGACAATCATGCCCGTGCTTCATGGGTTCGAACTGATCCGCCAACAGGAAATTCCCGAGCTCAAAACGAAGGCGTCGCTCTTTCGCCACCTCAAAACCGGGGCGGAACTGCTATCGTTGGAAAACGATGACGAGAACAAAGTCTTTGGCATCACCTTTCGCACGCCGCCGGTGGACTCGACCGGCGTGGCGCACATTATGGAGCATTCAGTGCTGTGCGGCTCGCGCAAATATCCGGTGAAAGAACCGTTTGTGGAATTGATCAAAGGCTCGCTCAACACCTTTCTCAATGCCTTCACTTATCCCGACAAAACATGCTACCCGGTCGCGAGCACCAATTTGCAAGACTTCTACAATTTGATCGACGTTTATCTCGACGCGGTGTTTTATCCACGGCTCACGCCTTTCACGTTGCAGCAAGAAGGTTGGCACTACGAAATCGAGAAGCTTGATGATCCGCTCGCCTTCAAAGGCGTCGTATTCAACGAGATGAAAGGCGCCTACTCTTCGCCGGATCGCGTACTCGGCGAGTATTCCCAACAGTCGATCTTTCCGGATAACACCTATAGTGTCGAGTCCGGCGGGCATCCGAAACATATCCCGGATTTGACGTTCGAGCAATTTATGGCGTTTCACAAAACTTTTTACCATCCCTCTAACGCCTACATTTTTTTCTATGGCGACGACAAGCCGGAGGAGCGATTGAGAATGGTCGACGATTATCTGAAGCATTTCGAGCGCGCCAAAATTGATTCGACCATTCCGCTTCAGCCACGGTTTGATCAACCCAAGAAACTCGCTTATAAATACGCCGCCGGAGCAGAAGCCGATCTTGCCAAAAAAGGCATGGTCACAGTGAATTGGCTGCTCACTGAGACGACCGACCGCGAAATCAACCTCGCCATGAAAGCGCTCGCACACATTCTCGTCGGCACGCCGGCCTCGCCCTTGCACAAAGCGCTGATCGATTCCGGCCTCGGCGAGGACGTCACGGGCGGACTTGAAAGCGAGCTGCGCCAGATGTACTTTTCAACCGGATTGAAAGGGATCGCCGTTGCCGACGCGGAAAAAGTTGAAACGCTCATTTTTGATACGCTGCACAATCTGGCCGAGAATGGCATCGATCCGCAAACGATTGAAGCTTCATTGAACACCATCGAGTTTAGTTTGCGGGAAAACAACACCGGCTCGTTTCCGCGCGGTCTGTCGCTGATGCTGCGAGCGCTGACCAATTGGCTGCATGGCGGCGACTCGCTGGCGCCGTTGGTATTTGAAGCGCCGCTCGCGGCCATTAAAGCACGCATTGCGGCCAAAGAACGATTCTTTGAAGCGATGATTCGCCGCCACTTGTTGCAAAACCAGCATCGCACCTCGGTGATTCTCGAACCCGATCCGAATTTGGCGCAACAAGAAGAAGCGGCGGAAAAGGAGCGTCTGACAAAAGCGCGCGTGGCGATGGATAAAGAAGATCTACAAAAGCTGATCGATAATACGCTCGAACTCAAACGCCGGCAAGTCACACCGGATTCACCCGAAGCCCTGGCCGCAATACCGATGCTCAAATTGGCCGATATTGATCGGCAAAACAAAATCATTCCGCTCACCGTTATTGAAAAAAACGGCGGCAAAATTCTTTATCACGATCTTTTCACCAACGGCATTGTTTATCTCGAAGCCGGCTTTGATCTGCACGTGCTGCCGCAAGAATTATTGCCCTACTTGCCGCTTTTCAGCCGGTGCTTGACGCAAATGGGAACGGAGCAGGAAGATTTCGTGCAGCTTTCGCAGCGCATCGGCCGCAAAACCGGCGGCGTCTGGCCGGCAACTTATACTTCGATCATTCATCATACCGATTCATCTGCCGCCTGGCTCTTTTTGCGCGGCAAGGCGATGATGCACCAAGCCGATGATCTGCTGGCGATTTTTCGCGACGTGCTGCTCACGGCACGGTTGGATAATCGCGAGCGCTTTCGGCAAATGGTTTTGGATGCGAAGGCGAGTTTGGAAGCGGGATTGGTGCCCGCCGGCTCTCGCTTTGTGGGCACACGCTTGAACGCGCGCTTCAACGAGGCCGGATGGTTGGATGAGCAAATGGGCGGCGTGAGCTACCTCTTCTTTCTGCGCCAATTGACACAGGAAGTTGATTCGAGCTGGCCGAAAGTGCAGACAACGCTGGAAAAAATCCGGCGGCTGCTTGTCAATCGCAACGGCATGATCTGCAATGTGACTTTGGATGAGCTAAATTACAAACAGTTTGAGCCTAAACTGGTCGACTTTCTCAGCGGCTTGCCGGCCTCTTCCAGCATTCCGGCCAAGTGGTCGCCAGAATATCGCAAAGAATTCGAAGGCTTGACGATTCCGGCGCAAGTCAATTACGTCGGCAAAGGCACGAACCTTTACAAGCTTGGTTACAAATTTCACGGCTCCGCATTG
>JBOHQZ010000444.1:0-5719 GCA_050732275.1 bacterium | reverse complement strand
GCCGGCCAATGCGCCCGCGCCGCAAATGCAATCGCAGCCGCGCCGCAGCGAGCCGGTTTCCGAATGGATTCACGTTGAAGCTGACGAAACACTGGGCCATTATGCAACCTGGCTGCAGATTCCTACGAGACGTCTGCGCGAGTTGAACGGCCTGCGTTTCAATCAGGATATTCACATCGGCCAGCGCATCCGCTTGACTTACGAGCGCGTCAGCGGCGAGGAATTTCAGCGCCAACGCTACGAGTATCAGCGCAGCCTGGAGGAAGATTTCTTCTCCAATTACGCGGTTGATTCGCTGCAAACGCATCGCGTCGGGCGCGGCCAAAACATCTGGCAAATTTGCAACGACGTCTATCAAGTGCCGATTTGGCTGGTGGTGAAATACAACCCGGACCGCGACCTTGCCAGGCTGAACCCCGGCGATTCGCTTTCCATTCCCGTCGTTGTGCCGTTGAATCCGGCAGCCACGCCGCTGCAGCAGTGATGCGTTTTCAGTTGTGCTGATCGTTGCAAAATAAAGAAAATGTCATTCCGTCGGAATCTTTTTTTCAATTGAGCCTCCTGCTGGCTTGAAAAAGGATTCTTTCAGAATGACATTGTTGTTTAAATTGAGCCTCTATTCAGACAAAGATCTGTTTTGCGTTAAGTTTTGAAGAATAACTCTTTTGCTTTTCATTATCAATTTATTGAAAGCAGTATTCGTAAAAAAACAGCAAAGAGCTTATCCGCTTAATCTGCTCAATCTGCTTACTGCTTTTTTTTGTAAACGGATCAAGCAGATTGAGCGGATTAAAATCTTTTGATAAATTCTTGCCCGTGTCACAACCGGACGTGTACGTGGGGCCTGCCATGATTCCGCAAAACACGCTTCATGCCACTAACATAAGAATTAAACTGCGTGTCTGTGTATGAGACATTTGGCTCTGAGATAGACAACTTTTCTCAGTCTCCGTCGCAGCGCCGGAGATGAGGTGAGAGCGTTAAACCAAGCATTATCAGCTTAAGCGTTCGCGCGCTGACTTTGTTGAGTCGCGCGCCGGCACTGGCATCGGCTTTGCCGATTCCCCTTTCGGTTTTTTTGCACTACATTATTAGGAATTGCCTCTATGAAAACCGAGTCATCGCCGTTTGGGTTGCGCGGCAGAAGCGTTTTTTTTGCCACGCATCTATTTTTCTTATTTCTCGTTTATAAGCCGGTTTATGCGCAGCTTAGCTTGAATCTCGTGTTGACGCCCGAGATGCGCAACGCTCAAATACTCCGAGTTTCCGATTTCAACGTCACCGGCAGCGGCAGTGTGTCGCGGCTGTTTGATTTGACGATCACGAACAACAGCGGCTCTACGATCAACGTCTTTTTGCGTTTTGAGTTTTTGAGTGACCGGTTTCCCAACACGCCGATCGTCGTTGCCGTCTCTCAACCATTTCCCGTATCTCCCGGTTCGCAGGTTTTGACTTATCCGGATATCACGCGCAATGGCAATGTGGTGTATGACGCCGAAGCGCTCGACGAGCTGACGGACGTCATTTTAAAAACCAGCCGCTTGCCGACCGGCACTTATACTTTCAACCTCAGTGTATTCGACAGGGATCGACCCAGCGTACCGATTGATTTGGAACAGCAAACGCTGACGATCTCCAACCCGACGACGCTGGATTTGATCTCTCCCGGCGCGCCAGTCGGTGGCAGTGAATGTTTTGCCCAATTCGGCTTGCTGCCGCAGTTTAAATGGGATTCCAACGCCGACCGCTTTCTCATCACCGTTTGCGAAGCCATGCCGACCAATTCCAGCCCGGAAGACGTTATGCAGAACGAGCCGCGCCTGCAGCGGCTGGTGCAACGCGGCAGTGATTTCTTCGGCTCCCCGTCGTTTTTATATCCTCCCGGCGGGCTGCCGCTGGAATATGGCAAAACTTATTATTGGCAAGTCCAAGCCATGCTCGATGTACCGAGCGGCGAGGTGCGGCTGCCGAGTGAAATTTGGTGCTTCCAAATCAGCGCGATCGGCGACCCCGGCACCGAGATCATGCTGCAGCAGTTGTTGAGCTTGCTGAACTCCGGCGACTTCGAAGCGCTCTTCCGCGAAGGCGGACCGCTGCACGGCTTCAGACTGACCGGCGCCGCGGCAGTGAACGGCCGGCGCATGAACCTGTCCGAGCTGATTAACTTTTTGCGCAGCCGCTCCGTGCGCGTCGTGTCGACGCAGGTGGAGCCTTAGTTCCGTCGTGCTGCCTCAAACATTCTCAGTTTGAAATTTAGAGATTACGTCATGGCGAAACGACACTTTGTTCATTTCGCACGTTTTGCGCCTGAAGGCGCTACTACGAACGGCTACTACAAACGCATTGAAAATTTATGCAAAAACTGTTTTTCATTCTTTGTCTGATCGCGCTTCCCATTCTGGTCGGCGCTAATTTTTCAAACGCCAAAGACGGCGCCTCGGACGCGAAACCTGCTGCCCCGCGAAGCGGGGTGGAAAAAGACATCGCCCTCGTTTTGAAAACCGCCGGGCAAGTTCAAATCAACGGCAGCAATGGCGCCTGGCAAAATGCTCCCAAGGGAACCCGCTTGAATGCGGGTATGCAGGTGCGCACCGGCAATGAATCTTTGGCCGCGATCGTTTTTACCGACGACAAGTCACTGCTCAAAGTGCGGAGCAACTCGCAGGTGGCGATCAACGGCAAGCGCGACGCTTCTGCCGGCAGCCGCATCGCCAAAACCATTGCGATGCAATTCGGCGAGTTGTGGGCGAAAGTGACGAAGGGCACGGCACCGTTTCGCGTTGAAACACCCTCCGGTGTTGCCGCAGTTAAAGGCACAATTTTTTATGCCCTCATCACGGACGACGGGAAATTCATGATCGTTTGTCTCGATGGCTTGGTGGAGCTGATCAACCAATTCGGCAAGGCTTTGGTGAAAGCCGGCGAGACTGGAACTTCTTCTCCCGATCAAGCGCCGGAGTCGCACCCGACCACGCCCGATGAAATGCCGAATTGGGCCAACGACAGCGAAGGGAACGGCGACATGGAAATCGAATTCCAGGATGGAAACGGGCAAAAGAAGAAACTTAAAATTCGTTATCAATAAAAGCGCAGAGGACTTAGCGCGGAGGGCAAAGCGCGTTGAAATTTGAAACGCTCTGCTCTATGCCCTCGGCCCTCAGCGCCATAACCCCGACACTTCAACTTACGTAAGGTGAGGGATGATGCGATCCAAACATCTGCAATCATCTTTAGGTTTTGAAAGTGGGAGCGCACCAAATTCATTTCGTGCGGCAAGCCGTTGCGTCATGCTGTGCTGTTTTGTTGCCGTAGCGGCGATTGCACTGCCAGCCTTAGACGCTATGCCGCAGCAGAATCGTGCTTTCGCCGTGCCGCAAATCGAGCACTTTCCCCCCACCGTTGGTGTCGTGGGAAGTCCCATCGCGATCGAGGCTCGGCTCATGACGCCGGGACGCTCGGTGGTCTATCTTCGCCTCTATTTCAAGTCGATCAAAGAGCAGGCGTTCAAATTCGTCGACATGCGTCCGGGCGCGCAAGGTTATGTCGGGCAGATTCCCGTCCGCGCCGTGCGGCCGCCGGCCATGCAATACTTTTTGGTCGCGCTGCTGTCGGATCAAACCGTCGTCAATCATCCCGGCAAAAATCCTTTCGGCCAGCCCTTCGAAGTGTTGATTCGCGAAAATTCGGAAGGCAGCGTCGAAAGCGAGAAAGCGCCCAAAGCCGGCACCGAAATAAAAGCGCAGCCGAAATCTTCGGCGCAGCCCGAGGCCAAAACGCCGCTTGAAGTTTCGCCGCAACTGCTCGATAAAATCGAAAAGCTCGAGCGGCCCATGGCCGAAACCTCGCCGGCGGATACGGGCGCTGCACCTGAAATTTCTCTTGGCGCCAGCCAGATCGAATCCGCCTCGCCCATTTTTGTATTGAGTCCGGAGCCGTTCAGCGCGTTGGCGGCAAAAGAAGTCGTGATCGCCGCCTCGTTCATGACGGAAACGCCGATTGATTCCACCTCGATCAAAATTCTGCTCGACGGTGTGAACGTGACGCGCAAAGCGGAAATTTCCCCGGCCATCGTTTCTTACACGCCGGAGACAATCGCTCCCGGCGAGCACACCGTCACCATCAGCGCTCGCGATCAACTCGGCACCGTCGTCGGCCCCCAAAGCTGGCGCTTCCAAGTCTCCGGTAAAGTCGAAGAGGTTGCCGAAGCGAGCTCGGCGCGGCGCGCCACCGGCGTCGCTTATGCGGAAATGCGGCGCGAAAAATTCAGCGGCAGAAGCTTGAACAACACCAATATCGGCGCGGACCTCTCCGGCAAAACCGGGCCGCTGCTCTACTCGGCCTCGGCCTATTTTACTTCGTTGGAAGACAACACGCTGCAGCCGCGCAACCGCTTCGTGATCAACGCCGGACTGTCGTGGCTCAACTTTACGCTCGGCGATGCGACGCCATATTACGACGAGCTGATTCTTTGGGGCCGCCGCGTGCGCGGGTTCCAGGTCGCCTTGAACACCGGCTGGGTTAATTTTGATTTCATTACCGGCGAAACCGTCCGGCAGGTTGATCCGCTTTATGGTTTTGTGCCGAATCCGCTTGACTCAACTCAGCTTATCACCCAACGCCAACGGTTTGGGACGTTCAAGCAAACGCTGCTCGGTTTGCGGCCGAGCTTCGGCAGCCGCAACGGTTTTATGTGGGGTTTCACGGTGGTGAAAGTGCGCGACGACAAAGATTCACTGCCCACTGATTCCACCAATGTTGTGCAAGTCGGCCGCGTTACGCCGCGCGACAATCTCGTTCTCGGCACCGACGTGAGCCTGGCGCTGGATCGCCGCCGTTTCGAGATCAAAGCCAGCGGGGCGTGGTCGCTGCTGTCCAACGATATTACCTCCGGCGCCATCGTATCGGACAGCTTGAAAAAAATTTCGGATGTCGATCTGCCGTTCGACCCGCAAGATTTCGACAGTTGGTTCATTCTAAATGAGAGCACCTCGCCGCTCGATCCGCGCGGCAAAACCTCGCTGGCTTATCAGCTCACGCTGCACTTCAATTATTTCAATCAATTTCTCAGCGCCGGCTACAAGCAGATCGGCTCGGAATATGTTTCGCTCGGCCACTCGTTTTTGCGAAATGACATTCGCGGTTTTTTCATCAACGACCGCTGGCGCCTGCTGCGCAACCGCGCTTTTCTCACGCTCGGCCTCGAGCGCTACAACGATCATTTTAACAACCTCGACGGCCGGCCGAAAACCGATCTGAATACCTGGCAATTGGGCCTCGCCGTTTTCTGGGATCCGAATTTGCCGTCGCTCAACTTCAACTTCCGCAATCACAGCCGCGATAACGGCGTTGACCCGACTCTCGCCACCCCTTTTGCCCAAGAAGACAACGCCACGCGCGACCTCTCGATTTCCTTGAATTACGACGTCACCGCTTTTGATTTCGACCACACGCTCATTCTGAGCTTGACCAATTCGGATCGTGTCGATAACGTCAGCCGGGTCCCTGGCGCCGTTACGGGCGACGTGGCCTCCGATCTCAAATCGATCAGCGTGCGCACGCGGTATCAGATTCCAATCACGAGCACGATCACTTTTGCGACGAACGACAACGACATTGCCAGCGGGCAGAGCCTTTTCAAGTACAATATGTTTTCCGGCCGCGCCGACTACGATTTTTCGCAGCAGCGCTCCGAGCCCGGTGCTTTGCAATTGCGCACGTA
>JBOHQZ010000443.1:0-5719 GCA_050732275.1 bacterium | reverse complement strand
AGGGGAGAAGGAGTGGAAAGCGTATCACAGCTATAAACAAGAGAAAAATGAAGAAAGGGGAAAGTGAGATACAGAGAACTATGCAAAGCTATGTTATAGACACGGCAAAATATTGCACAATCATTTGTCAGATCAAAAGAAAACTATCTTATTATTGCTGAGTTTAAAGCGTTTGAGCAAGCTGGTTTCTTGATGGTATATAAATTGCCCACTATATATTTTTGAATTTCGTTAAAATGCTTGTATAATCGAATCTTCTTCCTCGCCTCGACATCTGGCAACATCATTGCCTCTGTACAAGCAAAAGGTTGAACAAGCATCTGTTTCCCGCCTACAAAGTTTAGGTCACGTTTTCTCGCGTATTGTTTCTTCGATGAGTTCGTTGTTGAATTGCAACCAGTGGTGATGAAGTCATCGTGCGGCTATCGGCACAAGGTTGACGAACCAACTTCAACAGCAACTGTAGCTAGCGTGTACACTCTGATTATCTTTTATCACCATCTTTCGGCTCCATTTTCCATTCACGTCCAAGGCCCGTGCTGGCAGGACGCGGCTTGGGCTTGGCAATAAAGGTCACGTGACGCGATCACGAGCATTCGTCATGGAGATGACCAGCCCCATGCTCGGGGTCGCATCGCAAATCGCGGGAGTAGTTATGGTGAGAAGAGTTACGCTCGGGCTGAGTTTCATTTTGCTCGGCCTCCTGGTTTCCAACTTGGCTTTTGCCCAAAAGGGAACCATTGCCGGCAAAGTCGTCGACGCCAAAAGCGGTGATGGCTTGCCGGGCGCCAACGTGTTGGTGCAGGGCCTCGAATACGGCGCTGCGACTAATCCGGATGGCGAATTCACGATTGCCGGAGTACCGGCTGGCACCCACTCCGTCATCGCTCGTTTTATCGGTTATAAGAGTGTGATCAAGCAAGTACCCGTGAGCGGCGGCGGCGTGGCCGAGTTGAATTTCGGCTTGACCGAAACGGCGCTGCAGCTCGACGAAGTTGTGGTAACCGGCACCGGCGTGGCGTCCGAAAAAAAGAAGTTGGGCAACACCGTCGCCACGATCAACGCCACACTGATCCAAGAGGCGCCGGTCAGCAACCTCTCGGAGATTCTGCAAGGCCGCGAAGCCGGCGTGAATGCGTTGCCTTCCGGCGGTTTGGTCGGTGAAGGCACGCGCATTCGTATTCGCGGCACTTCCAGCTTGTCACAATCCAACGAGCCTGTCGTATATGTCGACGGCATCCGCGTTGATAATGCCGGCGGCTTTGCCGGTGTCGGCGCTGGCGGTGGCGGTGTACCCTCGCGGTTGGATGACATCAACCCCAATGCCATCGAGCGCGTCGAAATTCTCAAAGGCGCAGCCGCGGCCACCCTCTACGGCACGCAAGCTTCGGGCGGCATCATCCAGATCTTCACCAAACAAGGACAATTTAGCAAGCCGAAATTCAGCCTGGAAATCGAGCAATCCACGATGAATTTTCCGGATGTCTATAAGTCCAACACCGGTTTTGCCCGCACCCCAGCCCAACTTGACAACATGCGGGCGGCCTTTGGGAACCAAAGCATTCAGCTTTACCAACCGTTCCAAACCAAGATGGTGAAGAATCTCTTCAACACCGGCTACGGCCAGGTTTATTCGATGAGCGTTTCCGGTGGCGGCTCGGGCGTGACCTATTTTGCCAGCGGGCGCTTCCAAAACACTAATGGCCCTTATGGCGCTGCAGCAGAAGATTTTTTTGGCACCGAGCCCGGCCCGGGTGATGACAAGCTTCGCCGCGGCCAGTTCTCGGCGACGCTGGGCATTACGCCCTCCAACAAGCTGAACATTCGCCTCTCCTCGCAATACAGCAAAATCAAGCAGGAAACCATCGACAACAACAACAACATTTACGGCGTGATCTCGCTGGCGATGTTTGGCAAGCCGGAACGCGTGGTGCCGGCAAACGCGCTGAGCCAATCCAATGCGTTTGGCAACGCGGCTTTCTCGACGGTGCGCGAAGCGAGTTATCAGCAGACCAAAGACAACACCGATCATGCCAACGTGAGCTTGTCCACCAACTACAAGCTGGCCAGGGAAATTTCCCTGGACGGCACGTTCGGCATCGATTATGTCAGCCAGCGCAGTTCCAACCTCAACCCCTTCGGCTACAACGTCGATGCGTTTGTCGCCAATGAAATCAATGGCGCCTTGCGCATCGGCAAGCGCGAGCACACCGAATGGACCGTTGACCTGAAAGGCAATTGGAGCCGCAACTTCACCGGCGCCATTTCGTCCCAGTTTGTCGCCGGTATGCAGGGCTTCATCACCAACGAAACCTTTTCGTTCGGTTCTGGCGTCACGTTCCCAGGGCCGGGAATCGAAGTGTTGGGTGGCGGCGCCGTGCAAACCTCCAACTCGCTCTTCTCTGAGGTGGTGCAAGCCGGCTATTTCTTCCAGGAACAACTCGGCTATCGTGATTACGTGTACCTGACCGGCGGCATTCGCTTTGACGCCAACAGCGCGTTTGGGTCGAACTTCAGCACCGTGTCTTATCCCAAGTTCAGCATCTCGTTCGTGCCGACCCAGGCTTTCAATCTGAGCAGCACGCCGCTCAGCACGTTTCGCGTGCGCGCGGCGATCGGGCAATCCGGCAAGCAGCCCGGCGCGTTTGACAAATTCACCACCTTCGGGCCGTTCACCGCCACCGATGGCGCCGGCTTGGCGCCCAACAATCTCGGCAACCAGGATTTGCAACCCGAAAAATCGACTGAAATCGAGGGCGGCTTCGAGGCGGGATTGTTCAACGATCGGCTCGGCCTGGAATTTACCTACTGGGATCGCGTCGTGCGCGACGCTTTGATTGCGCGGCGCTATGCGCCATCAGGCGGTTTTTATCGTGCGCAATTGGATAACATCGGCGAGGTGACAGCGCACGGAATAGATCTCTCGGCGACTTTCCGGATTCTCAAGAAGGAAAATCTCGCGATCGAAGTGTTTGCCAATGGCGCTTTCCTGCGTGAGGAAATTACCGATCTCGGCGGTGCGCCGGAGCAAAAATCCGGCGGTTCCTATCCGCGCTATCGCAATTTCTTGACGGAAGGATATGCTCCCGGCTCATTCTTTGGCCCCAAGCCGGCGCAGACGGTCGATCGCAATGGCAATCCCATTGTCCACCCCATTTCATTAACCAGCTCCGGACCCAATGCGTACATGCCGGCCACACGCGACCAACTCCTCGCCCACTTTGCCGTGCCGCGTGAGCCCGGCACCTTTCACCCCACCCTGCTGGATGACGATAAGGATGGCAATTATCTCGATCATTATCTCGGCAAGCCGACGCCGGATTGGCAGGGATCGTTGGGCCTCACGGTCAACTTCCTCAAGCGCTTCCGCTTGAACAACCTGTTTGAATACAAAGCCGGCAACTACACGGTGCATAACTTGACCGACGAATTCCGCAAATCGCACGCCACGATCGGCCGCAACATTCCGATCGCGTCACAATATGAAGCGATTCTGCTCAATCCTGCCAGCACGGCCGAACAACGTTTGGCCGCGGCGGATTTCTGGATTCGCAACCTCGCCGGCCTCTCACCGTATGATGGCTTGAACGCGATGGAGAAGGGTGATTTCATCCGCTGGCGCGAACTCAGCTTGACTTACGACATTCCGCAAAACCTCACCTCAAAGTTTGGCGTGAGCAATGCCTCAATTACCGTCGCCGGCCGCAACGTCGCCTTGTTCAGCGGCTATTCCGGTATCGATCCGGAAGTCAATGCCATCGGCCGCAAAGGTGACACAGGTTCTGCCGGCGCTTTCAATATTAATGACAACTTCCTGGACGGCACCGAGGCCTTTGGCTTGCCGCTGCCGCGGCAATTCGTCTTCACCTTGCGGACGAGTTTCTAAAAAAGCAAATTGAAAATTTTAAATTGTAAATTTTCAATTTAAAATTTTCAATGATAACCAACGTTCGACCATAAACCGGAGATATTGGCTTATGAAAACAAAAAAGCTGTGGCGCCTTCTCATCGGGGCGCTGGCTTTGTTGCTGGTCGCGGGTTGTGGCAACCTGCTCGAGGTCGACAACCCCAACAATGTTCTTGAAGAAAGCTTGGATGACCCGGCGGCGGCGGCGGCCATTGCCAACGGCGTATTGAGCACCGGCTCCAACGGTATCGGCTACTGCCTGGCGCCTTACACGACCGGCACCGACGAAGGCATCTGGATCGGTTCCCGCGACGCCTGGAACCAACTGGATAAGGGCAATGTCGGCGATTTCAACAATGAATTCGTTGACGCGGCCTGGCCCTTCATCACCGAAGCCCGCTACACGGCTGACAATGCCATCGCGCGGTTGGAGGGATTCCGGAGCGCCAATCGCTTGAATGACGTGAAGCATCTGGCCCGCGCCTATTTGTATTCCGCCATGATTCGCGTGACCATTGCCGATATGTTCGACGATTTCGTGTACTCGAACAAGCAGGATACCAAACCGCCGATCACCGAAGCGAATATGTTTACGGTCTACGACGAGGCGATCGCACACTTGAACACGGCTTACACCCTCGCGACCGGCTTGACCGGCAATAGCCGCGATGCCGAGCTGGAAAGACGCATTCTTGGCCTGCGGGCCCGCGCGAAACACGCGAAAGCCGTATGGCAAAAAGTGAATCCGCGGCCGGTTCCGGCGGCCACGTTGGCGAATCCTTACGTAAGCGAGGGCGCCGACGATGCGCAAGCGGTATTGGCCACGATGGCGGTGAACTATCGTTGGCAGTTGCAGTTCCCGGGCTCGATTGGCGCCTTTAATGAATGGGCATGGGAAGTGGTGGGCCGTCTGGAGCTGAATGCCGCGCCGGCCAAAGACGTTATCGACACGGCCGTCGATGACCCGCGCATTGTCGCCGAGATCGCTGATTTTAAAAACCGCACCAAATGGGGCGGCGACCGCAATTCGGGTTTCACGGTGATCTCCGAGCGTGAAATGCAGCTCATCATTGCCGAATCGCAAGTGGTTTCCAATCCGGCCGGCGCCGAGGGCATTTTGAACACCTTGCGCGCCCGCGATAACCTGAAACCTTTGGCGGCCCCGGTTACCACCGGCCAATTGCTGCAGCACGAGCGTTTCGCCAATTTGTTCATGCAAGGCCGCCGCCTGGCGGATATGTATCGCTTTGGCATCAAAGACTCGCGATGGTCGCCAACTTCCGAAGCCATTACGACGCCGGGCACGTTTCTTCCCATCACGATTCAAGAGCGCCGCGCCAATCCATTTCTTACGGGCGGCCGCTAAGTATCTTATCGTGGCCGATAAAGCGCTAAGAGGCAGATAATTCAGGTCACGTGGTGCGCTTATATCGGCCTCCAAGGTGGCTTCCATGGGCAACGCCCGTAAGGAGCCACCTTTTTTTTGGTTGTAAACCGTAGCGCAGACTTCCCCCGCCGCGGCGGGGCAAAGGAAAGCAAGCTGGAAGCCTGCGGCCGTAGGCTTGTGCTACAAATCTTTGCGATCATTATAGTTTTTCTTATGCGTCCATATCGACCGATTATAACGCTCCAGATTCTGCTGCTCGTGGCCTGTGCTTCAACGCAGAAAACGCCAACGAATCGGGACGTCAAATCGATGAGTTATTCGGTGGCACCCAAAACCTCGCGTGCGGACATCATGACGGAGGCCGTCGTCACGTTGACCGGTTTCACTTTTACAATTGAATTTGCCGATTCCCGGCGAAACTATGA
>JBOHQZ010000442.1:0-5721 GCA_050732275.1 bacterium | reverse complement strand
AAGTATTTCTGAGCATCCTGCGGATAACAGCGCGCGTGCGGGCCGCCCAGCACGGTTACGGCGCCTTTGGAGCGGAAGAGATTGCTCAACGCGTACGCGAGCTGCGCCGCTTGCGAGAACGCGCCGATAAAAACGAGATCGACGTTCTCCGGCAGCTCTTCGAGCAGATTCTCAAAGCCGGTATAACACACGAACGTGACGTCATGGCCTTCTTCTTCACACCATGTGGCGACGACCTGGGGCATGATGCTAACAAGATTGGCATGCATAACGCGCGCGAATAGGGCGCGGGTCGGCGCTTTGGTGACGAGATCAATAACGCCGATACGGAGTTTACGCATGGTACCTCCTGAAATAAAGGAATTCGAATCATTTCACGCTCGTCACCGCATCCGCTCAAAATATAATGAGCATGCTCAAAAATAATCGGTTGCATTCAAGCTCGGCCCCACCCGGCGGGCTGCAAAGAGCGTCAGTTTATTGAGGGGTGCCGCTAAAACACAACGGGGTTTCTTTACATAGGCATCTCCATTGGCAAAATGAAAAACGGCGTTGGATCGTTGGATTGCTTCCAAGTAAGTTGTCATTCTGGAAGAATCCTGTTCAGGCCAAGCACCGTGCTTGACACTAACAAGATCGTTCCACGATGACATGATAAAGTTGCTTGCAGAACGAACTACAGCAGTAGAGAACGCTGGATTGTTGGATTGCTGAAAACCTCATTAATCCATTACTCCAACAATCCACCACGCCATCGCTTCCGGCTAGGCGTATCTGATCCATTTGATGATCTCCGGCAGCGTCGGGCGTTTGCCGTACATCAACACACCGACGCGGTAAATGCGGCCGACCACCCAAATCATGCCGAAGATCGTTGCGACCATCAACACCAAACAAAGCGCAATTTGCCAGAACGGCGGGGTTTCCACCACGATGCGAGCCAGCATGATGATTGGCGCGAAGAACGGTATCAAAGACATGATCACCGAAGTTTGGCTGCCGGGGTTGGTAATGATGTATGTCATCATCATAATCGGCACGACGATGAACAAGCTGACCGGAATCAAAAATTGTTGCGCTTCCTGCTCGGAGTTGACCATTGCGCCGACGCCCGCATAAATCGTCGAATAAAGAAAGTAACCGAGCACGAAAAAGAGCACAAAAAAGCCCAGTGTCATCAGCGAGATGCTGGGGAGATCGACGCTTTGAACTTTCGACGGATCGGAAACGAATAGTCCTGCGAGCTGCAAGCCATAAAGAGAGAGCAGGCCCATCGCCAGCGCCCAAATCAAGAATTGCGTCAGCCCCACGGCGCCAACGCCGAAAATTTTTCCCGCCATGAGATGGAACGGCTTCAACGAAGAGATCACCGATTCGATGACGCGCGAAACTTTCTCTTCGATCACGCTGCGCATCACGATGGCGCCGTAAATGAACATGGCGATATAAATGAAAAATCCGAGAAAATAGGCGATCACAAAAGTAAAGCCCGGATCCTTTTCCTCCTCGCCGCCGGCTTTCACGCGGAAGGTGTTGAGGTTGATCGGGCGAACCATTTGGTGGACCTGCTCGGCGTTCAAGCCGCTGCGCTCGATGCGCATCGCCGTCACAATGTTCGAAATGGTGTCTTCGAGATCGTCATTCTCGATCTCGTTGCTCACGTTTTTGCCGTAATATTCCGCGGCGGCGCTATCAAAAACCGCGGCCGGGATAATGATATAACCGTCCAGCTCGCTCTTGTCGACACGCGCGGACAAGGAGGCTTTAACAGTGTCAAGCTCTGCTGGTTGGACGTCACGTTTGATGAAATTGTAAAGCCGCTTTCCAGCTTCGTTCGTTTCATCCAAAGCGGCATAAAGCGAATCAAAAACGGCGCCGGTTTGATCGATCACCATAATGTCCTTCGACTCACCCGTTTTGAGAAACACCAGCAACACCGGCACGACAAACATGGCCAGCATAAAAAGCGGCAAGGTAATCGTTCCAATGATAAATCCCTTGGTTTTAACGCGAGAAAGATATTCCCGCCGCAACACCGTCCACATCTTGTCCATAGCTTTTTCCTTGATCGTGTAAATTGTGGGGCGTTGGATTGATGGAGTAATGGAGTGTTGGGGTTTCCATCACTCCATTACCCCAACAATCCAATAATCCATCAATCCAATAATCCAACACTCCATTACTTCAGGCGTACTTGATCCACTTGATCACTTCCGGCAGCGTCGGGCGCTTGCCATACATCAACACGCCGACACGGTAAATGCGGCCGACGACCCAGATCATGCCGAGAATCGTCGCCATCAGCAACGCCAGGCAAAGCGCAATTTGCCAGGCCGGCGGCGTTTGCGCCGCAATGCGCGCGAACATGGTGATCGGCGCGAAAAATGGAATGAGCGAGAGAATGACCGACAATTGACTGTTGGGACTGCCGATAATATAAAAAGTGCACAAGAAAGGAATGATGACCAGCATCACCAGAGGGAAGACCAGTTGCTGCGCCTCTTGATCGGAATTAACCATGGCGCCGAGACCGGCATACATGGCGGCGAAAAGAAGATAGCCCAGCACAAAAAAGACGATGAAGAACACCAGGTTTTCCAGAGGGAGCGACGGCATCGCGAACTTGGTGTTGGTCAGCTTGGAGGCGGATAGGCCCATGATCTTGACGCCGTAGCGCGATAGCAACCCCATGACGAGCGCCCAGAGCGAATACTGCGCCAAGCCGAGCGCGCCGATGCCGAAAATTTTTCCGGCCATCAAATGAAAAGGCCTGACCGAAGAAATCACCGCTTCGATCACGCGCGAGCTTTTCTCTTCGATCACGCTCCGCATCACCATTTGGCCATAGACGAGCATCGCCATGTAAATGAACGCCACCAAAATCCAAACCACCGTTTTCGTGCGCCCCTGATCTTCTTCTTCCTTGCCGCCTTCGGCGATGCGAAACGTCTTCAAATCCACGCGGCGGACCAAATGGCGAACCTGTTTTGAATCCAAGCCACTCTGTTGAATGCGGCGCGCCGATACCGCGCGGCTGATGGCGTTCTCGATCCGGTTGTTGTCGCGAAAATTGGTCACGCTTTTGCCGTAAAAATCCGCATTGCCCTCCTCGTAAATGGAAGCAGGAATGACGATATAGCCGTCAAGCTCGCCCCGGTCAACCTGCTCGGACAGTGTTTTTTTCAGCGTTTCAATTTCCTCCGGTCGGGCTTCGCGCTCGGCAAAACTATAAAGGCGCTCGCCTGCCGCATTCTTTTCGCTCAGCGTCGCCGTCAAGGAATCCAAAATGGCGCCGGTTTGATCGATGACGGCAAGGTGTTTGGGCTTGTCCGATTTGAGAAACAAGAGCAGGCCCGGCACCACCATCATCGCGATCAGAAAGACCGGCGTGAGAATCGTGCCGATAATGAAGCCTTTGGTCTTGACGCGCGAGAGAAATTCCCGGCGCATCACCGTCAGCATTTTATCCATGCTTTTTCTCTGTGAACATTTGCCAAAATCAGACGTAGTCCCCGCCCCTTGTGGGCGGCTATTGAAGGAGGGAAGATCAATTATCAAAAGTGCCCCCACAAGGGGGCAGGACTACAAAACGTCAATTCTCTTTCACCGTCGCCACGAAAATTTCGTGCAACGACGGCTCGACGATCTCGAAGCGCGAAATCTCGGCTTGCAGCATGGCGGCGGCGAGCAGGGCTTGCGGGCTGGCGCCTTCGCGCAAGTGCACTTCGACGTAATTGCCGAAATCGTTGTATTCTTTCACCAGCCCGTTCTGTTTGAGAAAATCCGATTTGCCGTCGTACGCCAAAATCACGTTGTTGCGGCCGAAGTTACGCTTGATGCGTTTCACCTCGCCGTCCAAAACTTTTTGGCCCTTGTTGATCAGACAAATAGAGTCGCAGAGTTTTTCCGCCGAATCCATTTGATGGGTGGAAAAGACGATTGCCGTGCCGCGCGCCTTTTGCTCAAGCATCACGTCCTTGATCAAGTCGGCGTTGAGCGGATCCAGCCCCATGAACGGCTCGTCGAGGATGATGAGATCGGGCGCGTGCAGCACCGTGGTGAGAAATTGAATTTTCTGCTGGTTGCCTTTGGAAAGCTCGTTCATTTTTTTATCGCGCACTTCCGCCATGCCGAAACGCGCCAGCCACTCGTTGATTTTGGGGGCGTGATCGCGCTTCTTCATGCCCTTCAGCTCGGCGAAGAACTCCAGCGCTTCGATCACCTTCATTTTGGGATAGACGCCGCGCTCTTCCGGCAGGTAGCCGACGCGGTCGAGAACTTCGCGCGAGGTGTTTGGCCGGCCGTTGATCAGAATTTGGCCGCGATCCGGCAAAATGATTTCCATGATCATGCGAATCGTCGTGGTCTTGCCGGCGCCGTTCGGCCCGAGAAAGCCATACATCGTGCCGGGAGGCACCGCCAAACTCAAATCTTTTACGGCCTCCAGCTTGCCGAAAGATTTGCCGATGCTGTCAATCTGCAAGGTTTGCATGTTCCTCCTCATCTCCTGTGATGGCGAAAGTTAAATTTGTTTAATATACCATACCAACGGCAAAAAAGCAAATGAGAAAAGGAAAACTTGCATTTGACGGCGCGTTTCCATAAATTATGCTAAAAAACGATGCGGAAGAGCACTTAGCGCGAATCCAGGCTGTTCGATCTGCAATGCCGACATACTTCTTTTTCTCCGACGCGCATCTCGGCGCGCCGAACCGCGAAGACGAAGCGCTCCGCCAGCGCCGGGTCTTGGATTTTCTCGATCACGTCAAAACGCACGGCGCCGGGCTGTTTATCGTCGGCGATTTGTTCGATTTTTGGTTTGAATATCGCCATGCCATTCCCAACCGCAATTTTGCGGTGCTGGCCAAGCTCCACGAGTTGCGCGCCGCCGGGCTGCCGATCGATTACGTGGCCGGCAATCACGATTTGTGGATGGGCGATTTTTTGCGGCACGAGGTCGGGCTGGCGTTGCACGAGAATCACGTGATCCGAAATTTATGCGGCTCTTCTTGTTATATCATTCACGGCGACGGCGTGGCCAAAAATGACGGGCGTTACCGGCTGATGAAGCGCATTTTCAAAAACCCGATCAATATCAAATTGTATCGCTGGGTGCATCCGGACGTCGGCATTCCGTTCGCGAAGCTCGTCTCGCACACCAGCCGCTCCGTCAAAGACAATCCCAACACCTGGGAGCGAGATTATCGCAGTTACGCCGAGGCCAAATTCGCCGAGGGCCACGACGTCGTGATCATGGGACACACGCACAAGCCGTTGTTCGAGGCCGTCGGCAAAAAAAATTTCATCAACCTCGGCGACTGGATGGAGCATTTTACTTATTGTCAATTCGACGAGCGCGGCCCGCAGTTGCTGACCTGGCCGGAGCAGAAGCCGTATTTTGCAACGACGCCATTGCTTCGCCAGGAATCAAAAGCATCGGTACAGGCGTTATAATAAAATAAACAAAGGAAAGGGCTCGCGGACTTTCTTGTCCGCGATACACGTGTGGACTAGAAAGTCCATACTCCCCGTAAGGAGGCTATTATGAATTTGAGCGAGATTCCCCCTCTCAAAAAGCCGCCCCAAGCGCTCATTAAAAAAATTGAGCCGCTGGAGGCCAAACACAAGGGCATGATCGCCGCCATCGATCCGGATAGCGGCGCCTATTTTCTCGGCAAAGATACTATTGATGCCGTTGAAAAAGGAAGAAAGAAAGCACCG
>JBOHQZ010000441.1:0-5727 GCA_050732275.1 bacterium | reverse complement strand
AGGGATCGCGAGCGCCGGCTTCGCGGCTATCGATTTCGCCGGCTTCGGCGCGCATTTGCGCGGGATTTACTCCGACGCGCAGAAGATAGGAACGAACATTTTCGGCACGTTGGCGAGAAAGCTCGGCGGGATTTTTTTCGACCGCAGCGCCGGAACTATAACCTTTCAGCGTCACTTGTATGGAAGGATTGGCCCGCAAACGCTCGGCGATGATATTCAGCAAGCCGCGATAAGCCGCATTGATCTCCCGCACGTCGCTGGCAAACATACCCTGGCGCTGCGAGGCGAGCAGATCGTAACGCGTCGGCGCCAGCTCGGCGGAATTTTGGGGAAAGAAAAGGCGCGGAATGATGGGCAGCTCTTCTTGCACTTCGCGCAGCTCGGTGAACATTACGGTGTCAACGGTGGCGCGCACGTTGGCGAGCAAACGCGGTTTGGGATTTACTTTGAGCCGCAATGGCAATAAGCGACTCATCTCGTTGTGAGCGGTTGAACGGGGCTGTCCTTCTACATTAATTTTATACTCGCCGGGTTGTAAATTGGGTTGCGGCCGCAGCGTCAAGAGCGAGACTTCCTGCGGGCCGATTTCCGGCGGCGAAAAATCTGCGGTGAGGTCCGGCGGCAGATCGCGGATTCCCAAGCGCACGCGGCTCGTCATCTGCCGTTGCGGCGCCAGTACAATCCGAAATTGCGCCGGCTGGTTGAAATCGATGATTTGCTGCTCGAGATTGCTCTGCAAAGAAAATTCATTGGTTTCACGCTCCGGCTCGCTGTGGGATTTGGGAGAAAAAGTATAAACAAAGCCAGCTTCGTGCGAGCCGGCGCTGACCAGGCCAATATCGGTCGTCGGTAAATTGAAACTATAAAACAAAGCGGCATTGCTGAATAATGTGAGCTGGCCTTCAAACAAAAGATTGTCCAATCCGTAGCCGAGGCGAAAACGCCCGCTGCGTGTAGAAAAAACTTCGGCGCCGAGGGTCGGATACATTTGCGCCTGCCACAAATGCGCGCCGGCATCGAGACGGAAGAAATCATGCACGAAGCTCAATCCGAGCAGCGACTCGAACGGCAACTTCAAAGGGGTGTTGCCGAGCGCAACATCGGGCTGGTTAAGATGCGAAAGCGAAGCGGCGAGACTGAGCTTGTCGTGCAGCTTCGCGTAGACGCCGATGCCTGGATCGAGCACAACAGTGGAAGTGCCATTCCGAAACACCGGATCATCGGGGTCGACCAAATCAAAATTCTCGCGATTGTAGCTTTTAAAAAGGAGCGACAGATCGAGGCCGATGGCGACGCGCTCGGTGAAATTGCGCGCCACGATCGCGCCGAAACGGCCTTCTTGAAAAAGCGGGGTGCTAAAATATCTGCCGTGCAAGCCGGCGGCAACATCGTATGGCCCAATATTGGGGACCGAAAAATTGAAGAATGAGGCTTTGAGCGCGAAGGTGTTGCTGGGAATAATGCCGGGATAAATTAATTTCAAACCAATGTAGGCGCGGGCTTCCGCAATCGCAGCCGCGGCGGGATTGGTCAATAGCACGCGCGCGTCTTGCATGTTCGCCGGGTTGACGGAAACGGTGATTTGGGCGTGGAGCGAGGCGATGTTAATCAAAAAAAATAGTACCCAAAGCTTAAGCAAAAAAGCTTCTGGGTTCCGGGGCGTGGCTCTCATTTTCAGTTTTCCAGTTCAAGTTTTAAAGATTGAATATTTTATTGCTTTTCCCCGCCGAGCATATTACATTTTAACAAATGCAATTCAAATCAACCGTCAAATAGTAGGTGGTGATTTTATGCAAACTCCGACTTTGACAACAAGCCGCATACCGACCCGCGAAGAGCGCAAAGCTTATGGCACAGCCGCACGAGCAATCTACGAGGCTCTGCGGGAGAAGCTGGAAAAGGAGCGTTGGGGAGAATACATCGTCATCCATCCTGGCAATGGTGACTATGCCGTAGCCGGCGACAAGGAAGAGGCACTCGAACAGATGCGCGCCAAATATCCAGGTATTTTGTTTTTTACGATCCGCATCGGCTACCGTGCCGAATACCATTTTGGATCGAGCGGTCTTTCGGATGGAAAACGTTCGTGAGGAAACTGCCATGATGACAGGGACGATTGAAAAAGGCATTCATCCGCGTTTGATGGTCACTCTTGCCACGGATAAAGAACAGGTTAGCCTCAAAGCACTCGTGGATAGTGGCTTCGACGGGCAAGTGGCGCTTCACTACGACGCTGCAGATCGCTACCAATTAGAAGTGGTTCGACTGACCGAAGTAACTTATGCCAACGGCCAAAAAGTGGAAGAAATCGTTTGCCGCGGAAAAGTCTTATGGCATAATGAAATTCACCGCATTCAAATCGTTCTTTCCGATGATGAAGAACCTGCCATCGGCACCCTTTTGCTCAAAGGATCGATCATGACCATGAATTTTGTCGACGATACATTGACAATTGCATTGCCAGACGAGTAGCGCGTAGTCAAATAGCAGTGAATCATGATACAAAATTAGATACAGGAAGTCAAGAAAATTTCGTTTGGGGAAATTGAAATTAGAATAGCGGGTTAAAAGCGTCCCTCTCAACGGCCAAGCCGCCTAATGTAAAAACAGGGCCCAGTTTCTATAAAGACTTCTCAATCACAATCCGCCCCAGCGCTTCGAGGCTTGCCTCCAGTCGTTGCAAATGCGGCAGGCGCAGAAACGCGAGATTTTTGATTATAGCCAAACGATGGCGCGGCTTGTATTCGCACTGCACAATGACTTGTGTTTGGCTATCGGTGAGCGCTAAAGAAAACCCTTTTCAATAGGATCATTAACTTGATTTCTGCCTAACGAACTTTAACAGACCTACAAGCACCCATCCAACTCCCTTTACACTCGTGCGGCGTACGACCGTGGTGCGAAATCATTGCGGCCGCGCTCACCTTTCGCCGGACGGCTGGTACTCGGAATCGCAACGTCCACGCGCACGGTATTCGGCCCCAACAGCGCTTTCACGCGCTGGACGAAAGCGGCCGTGGGCCGAATCTTCAAGCCTTTGGAGCGAAAATCATAATTCGAGGCGCCGTTATGGCGCAACCGGAAAAACAGGCTGCACGAGCCTTGATTGGCGCGCAGCAACTGGAGCAACTGCTGCAGCGTCGCGTCGTTGATTTGTTGCACCGGAACGTCGAGCATCAGCTTTTTCGGAATCTCATTCCAGGCTTCGTCCACGCTCATCACTTTTTCTACCAAAATCTTCGTCGGCTCGTCTTCGCGCGTCGAGGCGCGGCCGATGAGCACAACGACGGCGTCCGGTTGCAGCAATTCGCGATGCGCAGCGTACGTATCGCTGAAAACAATGGCCTCGGTGCTGGCGGCAAAATCTTCAAACGTGAGAAAGGCCATGTTGCTGCCTTTGCGATCGACGATGGTTTTGATATTCGTGATCAGCCCGCACAACATCACCTGGGCGCCGTCGGGCAAGCCCTCCAAATCCTGCAAGGGTTTGCTGGAGAAAAGCTTGACTTCTTCGCGGAAGCGTTGCAGCGGATGGCTAGACAGATAGAGGCCGAGAAACTCTTTCTCGCGATTGAGCCGCTCGGCGTCCGGCCAATCCTGGAACTCCGGCAACGCCGGTTCGGCAATCATCTCTTCATCGCCGCCTTGATCGAAAATCGAAACTTGGGCGCTGGAGCGCTGCTCGTTGAAGTGCTGGGCATACGCGGCGGCAAGGTCGATGGTCTGCAAGAGCTGGTTGCGATTACCGGTTGGCGACAGCGAATCCATCGCACCGGATTGGATCAAGCTTTCCAAAACTTTTTTATTGGTGAGGCGGAGATCGACACGGCTGCAAAAATCAAAAATCGAAGTGAATTTGCCTTTTTGCTGACGCGCTTTGACCATGCTTTCAATGGCGCCGAGGCCGACGTTTTTAATCGCGCCGAGGCCGTAGCGAATCGCCTTTGGCGCGACGCGCGCGCCGGCGCCGTTTGTTTTGCCGGCTTTGTTTTCCAGCGTGATATTCGCATCATCAACGACAACGAACTCAGCGAAGCTTTCGTTCACATCCGGCGGCAGCACTGGGACGCCAATGCGCCGGCAGTCGTCGATCAACGTGACGATGCGCGCGGTGCTGGTCATTTCGCTGGTGAGGTTGGCGGCCATAAATTCCGCCGGGTAATGCGCTTTCAAATAGCCGGTTTGAAACGCCACCACGGAGTAGCCGGCGGCGTGCGATTTGTTGAAGCCATACGCGGCGAACTTGTCCATCAAATCAAAAATTTGATCGGCAACTTTTTCGGTAACGCCGCGTTCCTTGGCGCCCTCGACGAACTTCTTGCGCTGCTCAGCCATCAGCTCGGCGATTTTCTTTCCCATCGCGCGCCGCAGCAAATCGGCGCCGCCGAGCGTGAAGCCGGCCAGCTCGCTGGCGATGCGCATGACTTGCTCCTGATAGACGATGACGCCGTAGGTCTCGCGCAAGATCGGCTCGAGCTTTGGATGGAGATATTCCATTTTTTTGGTGCCGTGCTTGCGCGAGATAAAATCGTCGATCATATCCATCGGGCCGGGACGATACAGCGCGTTCATGGCGGTGAGGTCTTCAACCGACTGCGGCTTGAGCTTTTTGAGATACTCGCGCATGCCGGAGCTTTCAAACTGGAACAAGCCAATGGTCTCGCCGTTGCCGAAGATTTCGTAAGTTTTTGGATCGTCGAGCGGAATGTTGTCGAGATCGATTGCGATGCCCTTCTGCCGCAGCATTTTGACGGTTTTGTCCATCACCGTCAGCGTGCGCAGGCCGAGAAAATCCATTTTGAGCACGCCGATCAGCTCGAGGGATTTCATGTCGTACTGCGTCGTCACGTCGCCGGTGTTGGATTTGTACAGCGGCGTGTAGTTGGTCAATTCATCCGGGGTGATGACGACGCCGGCGGCATGCGTCGAAGCGTGCCGCGCCAGGCCTTCGAGCACTTGCGAATAATCCATGAGCTGGCGGTTGATGGCATCGCTATTCACCTGCGCGCGCAGATCGGCAACCGTCTCCAACGCTTTGTTGAGCGTGATGCCGAGCATGGCAGGAATCATTTTGGCGATTTTGTCGACATCAGTATAGCGCAGCTTGAGCACGCGGCCCACGTCGCGAATCACCGCGCGCGCCGCCATGGTTCCAAAGGTGATGATCTGGGTGACGTTGTTGTCGCCGTATTTCTGCCGCACGTATTCGATGATCTCTTCGCGGCGCTCGTAGCAAAAGTCGATGTCGATATCCGGCATGGTGACGCGGTCGGGATTGAGGAAACGCTCGAAGATGAGATTGTATTTGATGGGATCGATGTTGGTGATGCCGATGCAGTAGCTCACCAAGCTGCCGGCGGCGGAGCCGCGGCCGGGCCCGACCGGAATATCGCGCTCGCGGGCGGCGCGAATGAAATCTTGCACGATGAGAAAATATCCGGCGTAGCCGGTCTGCTTGATCACTGCCAGTTCGTGCCGCAAGCGATTTTCGATCTCCGGCGTGACGTTTTGGTAGCGTTGTTTAACGCCTTCCCATGCCAGCTTCTCGAGATAGTCGTCAAGGGTGAGGTTGTTGTCCGGTGCAGGAATTTGGTACGTCGGCAGGTAAACTTTTTTGAAATCGAGCTTGAGATCGCACTTGGCGGCGATTTCCGCGCTGAGGCTGAGCGCATCCCGATTATCGGGAAAAGTCGTTTGCATCTCTTCGACGCTTTTGAAATAAATCTC
>JBOHQZ010000440.1:0-5737 GCA_050732275.1 bacterium | reverse complement strand
GGCGCCAAGCCACCGGCTTCGGGCTTGAAGTATCCTATGGCTCTTTCGACAGCGTCTCATCGCGTCAGAAGAGCAGCGATTTTTTGAACCTCCTGTTGCCGACCTCCGGCGCGCTTGCAGAAAAAAATTGCAAGCCGCGCGAAGAAATCGCAAGGGGTGGTGGCGTCCTGGCATGTTACCGCAAGAGGATAAGTTTGCGGCTCGTCATGAAATTGGCGGCTTCGAGCCGATAGATATAAATTCCTGCTGCCGCGGAACGGCCTTGTTCGTCCGCGCCATCCCATCGCACTTCGTGATAACCGGCGTCCAAGCTCTGGCCGGCGACCAGCGTGCGCACCAGTCGTCCGGACAAATCGAAAATCGTTAAACGCACGTTAGCCGTCGCGGGCAAACCGAAGCGAATCGTTCCGGCCACGTTGGTTTCAGCCAGGCGCAACGGATTGGGATAGCTCGGCGCCAGCTCAAACGCCGTGGGCAAAATATTTTTAAAAGCTCCTACGGCGGACAACTGGTGCTCCGGACCTGCCCACCAGATGAAGCGGCGCGCCTGTGGCGTCGCATGAAAGATATAACGATCTTGCGCGGATGAACTTTTTGCCGGTTCGATCCGGCGGCGCATGCGGCCATCCACATCTTCGAGCACAAAGACCCAATCGCTGGGCACATCTCCGGAATACTCCCAAGTCAATTCTACCGGCAAACCCGTTCGGGTGGCGACGACCGTAAACTCCCATTTTTGCACGGTATCATTCACCGGGCGAAAATCGCTGGTGAATAATCCGGCGTAGCGCGGCCATTCGCGCCGATCGAAGTGCAGGCTCACATGATCACCGATTGCCGGCGGCTCGGAGAGATCGCGCCGATCCCAGGTTTCAGCGGCAGCCGCAGCCGCGCCGAGGTAGTTTTCATCGTCGCGAAATTCGCCGTCGGAAACGCGCAACTGTACTTGCCATATCATTTCACTGTCCATAGATTTTTCCATTGCTGCCTGATTGCCGGCAGCAACCGGCGCGATGGCTATGGTTTGGGACAGCGAATCCAGATTGCGCAAAAAGTAGCCTTGCCACGGTTGCAGGCTTTCTTGTTGGCTCGAATAACGGGCGCCGTCGAATGCCCACAAAATATTCTCCACACCTTCCGGCAATTGCACCGCGGACCACGCCGTTGGAAAATCAAATGGTGTAGCGACGAGATTCCAACCCGGTTGCAGGGTCAGCGCAAATGCCGCGTTCGTATAAATGGATTGCGCTGCGCCGGTGCCGTAACTTTTGGGCGCCGCCGTAATCATCCAATACGCGCGGCCGGGCGTAAATTTCTCAAAACTCGTCTCGCCAAATTCGATATTCCCTTCGCCCGGCTGATAACTAAAAAGTCTCCACGCCATCGGGTCATAACTTCCCAAGTCATCTTCAAGCACGGCGGCAGGCGAGCCGTTCTGCAGATTATAAGGAATGGAAAAAATTTGGTATCGGCCCGGCGCCAATAGCGCCGGCGCGACGACGTTGGGCGAAGTGACGACGACGGCTTGAATTTGCCGCGGTGCGCCGGTCGGCCAAGCCGCGCGATTGCCGGCCGAATCAGCCGCCTCGAGAAAATATTCCAACCCCCTGGCAGGCAATTCAGCAGCCTCCAAGCGCGTTGAAAATGTCGATGGTTGCAGAGATTGCCCCGGCGGCGTTTGCAAACTTTTAGCACGAAATTCCCGTTCGCCGGCGGCGCGATAATACAAACGCAGCGCTTGAACGCCGGATTTTGCGTCATCGGACTGCGCGGTGAATTCGAGAGCGTTGCGCGCGTCGGCGGTGTCGACGGCGGTATGCAACAAATCAGGCGGGCGCCGATCGACGGCAAACGTTGCCGTGTTCCAAGTGCCGAGATTGCCCGCGCTGTCTTCAGCCATCAAAGTCCAGGAATAATTTTTTTCGGCAAGCTGCAAGATGAGCAAGAAGCCGGCGCTGTCACCCCGAATGTATCCGAAAAATTTGCCATCAAGAAAAAAATGATAGCGCCGGATGCCGCTCGTCGTGTCGCCCGCCGGCGCCCAGCGAAAACGCACGCTGTCGCCACGGCTCCAATGCTGATTCGGATAAAGAAGCTGCTGTGGCTTTGGCGGCGTGGCATCATACCGATATGCGGTCTGAACCGCGGTGCGATGATCGACGTTGTTGCGGCTGTCCATCAGCCAAAGATAAACCGGCCATTTCCCTTCTTGCAGCGCCGTTAACTCGAGTTGCGCGATCGCCGTTTCATTTGAAAAGGGCACGAAGACACCGTCGCGAGCGTGTGCCGGTGGCGCGCCGATTTTATAAAATGCGCCGGCAATGCGGCTGGGATCGAACGGGTTTTGCCAACGCAGGGTGAATTTTTTCGCCGTGCTCCAAGTTGCCGGCTCAATTTGCGCTGCTTTGGGCGCCGCCGGAGGTGCGGTATCTGGCGCGGCAACCGCAGACACGCGAACGCGAAACGATTGCTCCGTTGTCGCGCCGGCAGCATCGCGCGCCGATAAAATCACTTGATGCGTTATGCCAAGCTGTGGCGCCGCCGGTTTGCCTTGCAGCGTGCGCGTGCCCGCATCGAAAGCGAGCCATTCCGGCCCGACGCGCTTTGAGATTTGCACGACGTCGCCGCGATCCACATCAGCGGTGGTGGCGCGATAAACATACAGCAAATCCACGTAAGCATTGGTGTCCGGCGTGCTGGTGAAAAAAGGCGGATCGTTGACATTCCTGACGCGCAACGAAAACTTCTGCGTGGTTGCGGTCCCGCGTTTATCCGTTGCCCGCACCGTCACCGTGTAATTGCCCACCTGCTCGTTTGCCGGCGTGCCGGTGATGGCGCCGTCATTCGTCAGCCTCAGCCAGCTTGCCTCGGTTTCCAGCGCCAAAGTCAAAACGTCGCCGGGGTCCGGGTCGGTTGCCACAATTTTATAAAAATAAAGCTGGTCTTCCGTTGCCACCGTATCTGGCTTTGAAGAAATTTGCGGCGGCCGGTTGTTAGCCGTCACTTTGATCGTGAAGCTTTGCGTGGCCCGAGCCCCGGGCTTGTCTTTCACTGCCAAAGTTACCGCAATTTCACCAACATCTTTCATCGCCGGCGTGCCGAATAGCTTCAGCTCGGCTTGATCGACTTGCAGCCACGTTGCGTTCATCGGCGTCACCAGCTCAAGGCTCATTGGCGCGTCCGAATCGTCATCGGTCGCTTGCACTTCATAGTTATAAAGAATTCCCTCCTGCGCGGCGGTGATTGGTGATGAGATGATGCGCGGCGGCACGTTTGCAAATGTGCCGTCAGCCTTGAGCGTTTGCGCGAAAATATCGGCATTGCCGCGGCGAGTGTCATCCCATGCGGCGACAGTCGTGGCGCCGAGGGAATTGCCGGGAAACGCCGCAATTGCCGGCCGCCGTTTATTGCCGTCCGTATTCGTCACGTAAATGCCATTCGCCGCCCACAATACTTTGCCGGTCCCATCCAAACGTTGCGCGAGAATATTGGTGCCGGTGCCGCGATCATCGGACCACATGCAGATCAAGCCGCCGTTGCCGTCCGCAGTCACGCTCGGCTGCATTTGTTCCTGGCCCGCAACGGCAATCGCCACGCCGTCGGCCTTCCAACGCGCTTGCCCGGCAACATTCAACGCTTGCCCATAAACGTCCGTTTTGCCGGAACGCTTGTCTGACCAAACGAGCAGCAAGCCGTCGCCGCCATCACCGACGAGACGCTGGCTGTATTGATCGTTTGTGGCTTTGCAAATTGCCACGCCCGACAGGCCCCACTGCGCCAAGCCGTTCGCATCAATTTTTTGTGCGTAGAGATCGAGATTGCGGTTCCGGCTGTCAACCCAAACGATATAAGCGCTGCCGCGTGTATCATTGGCGCCTGCCTGCACATACACTTTTGGCACGGTTTGCGCGCCGAGCACCGAACCGACGGACGCGTTGAGGAGCCATTGTGGGTTGATCTTGGCGTCATAGCGCTGCGTCAGGACACGCGAGGTCCTGGTGAGATTATCGCTCCAGGTTACGATAAAGCCGCCGTCTGGGGTAGCGGAAACATCACCCAGAATTTGAGAACCAAAGCCTTGCACCAAAGTCTTACCCGCGGCGTCGAGAAAAACCTTACCATCGCCGCCAATCCGCTGCGCCACAATATTTTCGCTGCCAGCTCTGAAATCGCGACAAAGCACGAACGCGCCGCCTTGTCCGTCGCTCACGGCCAGTGGCTCGGCTTGTCTGCCATTCGCGCGAATCACCTGCGCGCCGCTTGCACCCCAGAGCAATTTGCCCTCGCCATCAAGGCGCTGACCGAAGACATCGCCGTCGTCGTTGCGCAAATCTTGCCAGAAAATCAAAACGCCGCCCCGGCCGTCACTAATCGCTGTCGGCGCCAATTGCTCTTTTGCAGAAACAGCGGCTGCGATGCCATCCGATTTCCAAATCGGCTGGCTCAGATTGTTGAGACGTTGCGCATAAATCATCGACCGGCCGTCGCGTTTATCCTGCCAAATGACGAAAACTCCGGCCTGATTGTCGTTGACGAGAATTGGCGAGATTTGCTCACCCGCGGCTACCACGAGCGGCTGGTTGTAATAGAGGGAGGATTGGCCCACGAGCCGAAGTGGCGCGGCCATGAGCGCGATGAGCATGCACAGAATTAATTGACGAACGCGAAAAAAAGTACACAATTGCATAAAAGAATCTCCCCGGCGCAGTAACGGGATTGCCTCCATGTCCCTTTGGCTTTTGCCTCCTTGGCCTGTTAACGCTCGGTTTAATTGTCAGGTTTTCGCTTTTGTGTTTTCATGATGCCGCAACTCCGCCCTCACGTTTTATTAAAGCATCTTTTTTGCTCTTTTGCTTTTTTAGCATTTTTACTTCGGGGGGTCCGGCGGCTCCGGCAAAAGCGTTTTTCCTGCCGAGCCATTGTTCGATGATTTGCGCAGCAACAGCATCGCGGAGCCGCCGCTTAAGACCGCGGCTCCGGTGAAATACCACAGCCAATGCCGGCCGCGCCGGTTTTGCAATGCCGGTGTGGTTGCGACCGTGCTGTCCATTGCCGGCATCTCAACCAGCAGGTTGTCAACCGGCAAAATTACTTCCGGTGATTCCAACAAAGCGCGAAACAGCCCGCGCAATGGAAACGATTCCGGCGCGTTAATATTTCCCGCAAATTCCCGCGCCACAGTCTTGGTCATTTGCCCGGTGCCGCCATCGATCCAGCGCAAAGTTATTTGCCATGTTGGTAAGCTGGATGGCGCCGGCGCTGCAACCGGCGAGATGCTTTCAAATTTCAATGCGACCAGATAATCAATACTGAGAGCTTGGCATAGCGCTCGCGCGTTATCCGCAACCAGTATTGAAAAATTTGGCCGTTTCTCGAGATCTGCCGCGAGAGCCGTGTCCGCAGCAAGCTCGATATGGCTTTCCTCGCGGCAGATTTGGGCAAGCGCGGCGAGCATGGCCTGACTTTGTGATTGATTTAACGTATTGCCGGATAGATCCACCAACGCCAGCCGTTCCGGCGCAAAAACCTCGCTCACGGCAGTCGGCGAAACTGATTGCGCCCACACTGGCAACGCCGCGAAAACGCAGAGCCAAATTCCCCGAAAGAATTTTTGCCGCATCCGGAATTTGCGACCGGTCAATGTCTCACCGAGCGGCCGCTTGACTCGTTCGATTCGCACAAGATTCTCAATTTTTAGCGACCGGTCGCCAGATGCCTCTGGGAGCGAGGCATGACG